>NZ_CP014327.1:1257500-1515000 GCF_000812665.2 Falsihalocynthiibacter arcticus | reverse complement strand
AGCTCACGTTTACTCAGCAAAACGAAGAAAAATGGTGTGAAAAATCGCGGACCAACACCCGAATTCCAGACAACCAATCCAAAAAATCCAACCAAAACACTCCAAATCAACAGTTATCCACAGACTCAAGGAGTCTTTCATCCGGTATCCGCACGAATCCAGAAGGTCTCTCGAAATACCCAAACCTGTCGGCGCGATTATCCCTTGCCAATCCCAAGGCAAAAAGCGACCTTTCCCGCAAATCATTATACGGCCAGATATTTTCGGGAGAATTCCGTGCATCACTTCCCTCTAAGGGCACCCCTTACCAACCTCTTATTCCGAGCGACTCTTATAGGAGCGGTTCTTGCTTTCAGCGCACACTCTATACTCGCGCAAACTATTCCCGAATTTGTTGGCACCCAAACTTGTGCCACCTGTCATGAGTCCGCCGCCGAGGAATGGGAGGGCTCGCACCATGCTTTGGCGTGGACCGAGCCCAATGAACAAACCATTCTGGGGGACTTCTCGGATGTGACCTTTACACACCAAGGCGTTGCCACGCGTTTCTACCGCAATGACGACATCTATATGATCGATACCGAAGGCCCCGACGGGGAGATGACAACCTATCCCGTTGCTGGCGTCGTCGGCATCACACCGTTGCAGCAGTATTTGATTGAGACCAAGCCCGGAACCCTACAGTCGTTTGACATTGCATGGGATGTAGTGGGGCAAACATGGTTCCACTTATATCCGACACAGGATTTACCAGCGGGTGACGGATACCATTGGAGCGGTCCCTATAAGAACTGGAACGCACGGTGCGCAGAATGCCACGCAACCGGTTTTGAAAAGAACTATTCCTCCGAAACCAAAACCTATGCCAGCACGCAGGCAGAAATTGGGGTTGGGTGCGAGAGTTGTCACGGCCCGGGCGAGGCACATGTCAAATGGGCAGAGCCGGATTCAGATTTCGACATGGCAGACTGGAGCAAAATCGATGCGACGGGCTTTACCATCGACCTCTCTGAAGGGGGCGAGATTGAAGTGCAACAATGCGCGACCTGTCATTCCCGTCGCGAGCCGTTTGGCGATGGCAACCCCCTGCCCGGCACCGGATTTCATGACGCTTATCGGCTGAGTCCGTTGCGCGAGACACTCTATCATGCCGACGGGCAGATTTTGGACGAGGTCTATGTCTATGGCTCCTTCCTCCAATCCAAGATGAACGCCAAGGGTGTGACCTGTACGAATTGCCACAATCCACATACCGCGGAATTGAAAGCGGAGGGCAACGCCGTTTGCACACAATGTCACTCCGAGGCGGGCAATCCTGATTTCGTATCCCTCCCCCTCAAAACATATGACGATCCATCCCATACCTTTCACCCCGAAGGCAGCGATGGCGCGCAGTGTAAAAACTGTCATATGATTGAGCGCACTTACATGGGTGTCGACGGACGCCGCGATCACTCGTTCCGTATTCCCCGCCCCGACCTTACCTATGGCATCGAAACGCCGAATGCGTGCAACGATTGTCACGACGACAAATCCGCCAAATGGGCCGCCGAAACGCTTGAGACATGGTTCCCCGATAGTGAACACCGCACGCGCCACTATGGGCAAACTTTCGCTTCGGCCCGCCTCAATCCGACGGGCAACGTTTTAAATCTGATCGAGATTGCCGAGTATCAATCGCTCCCCGCCATCGTGCGTGCCTCGGCACTAGAGATTTTGGCGAGCATATCAGACCCAGAAATCGCAAGCCGCCTCGAACCCCTACTAGAAGACAGTGACCCGCTCGTACGCGAAGGCGCCATTTCAGTTCAAAGGGGTGCGCCCGAAACCGAACGCTCGGTACGCCTTGTAGGGATGCTTGCGGATCCCGTAAAATCGGTCCGCATCGCTGCAGCGCGCAACTTCTTGGGGATGCGGATCGCGCGAATGCCCGACCGAATGACGAACGATCTGAACAATGCTATGGGCGAATGGGAAGACTCCCTCGCCGTAAAATCCGACTTCCCTGAAGCTCAATTGGTGTTGGGGGGCATTGGCCTCACGACCCGCAATATGGATGCTGCTTTGGCCGCATTCGAGGAAGCCGTTGCGCTTGATCCGCAACAAACACAGGCTTGGGGGATGGTTATTCGCATCTATGCCGCCCTTGAGGATTACCCCGCAGCCCTTGAGGCGGCAAATCGGGCTGTTGAAACCGTCCCGAACGACACATTTCTTCGCCAGCTACAATCAGACCTCAGCAACAGGGAGTAGGGAGGGATATTTCCTTCAAAACAATCTAGCGAAATGCGTCCAAAAAAGTGTAGTGTTTGACTGCAACCTCAACACATCCGCGGATTCATTTTAGCTATGTATTTGAGGAAAAAAGAGAATTTCAAGTTATCATCCACCTTACTTATAAGGAGAATGAGATGTATAAACCTATAGGCCCCTTTATTTTTGGGGGAATGGTCGGCGCAAGTGAAACTTTTGCCCGTTCCGTGGGCGCCGTTATTGCCGCAGAAAACACAATCGTTCACTATTCTACAGATAACGGCGTTCACATGAACACGTGGCCAGTTGCCAGCATGACGCCTTTCTTAGGGGAAAAGTGCACCAGCTGGGAAGGTGGCTGGCGCGTTCCTTCGATAGTTCGCTGGCCCAGTAAGATCGAAGCAGGTTCAGTTCGCAACGAAATTATGCACCACATGGATTGGTTACCAACGTTCTTTGCCGCGGCTGGAACATCGTTTCCCTTGAGCAAAAAGCATACACGGCCCTTCGCGCACGGATCGAACCTTGGACAGAGTTGTGTGTTCCTTTGATATTTAACCTGCCTCGCAACCCATATGAGCGTTCTTATCGCACATCCAATACCTCCTATGATTGGTTGGAACATTTTTTGAGACCGTCAAAGGATGCCCTCCTCGTCAGAAAGCGGCGTCGTTCTCTCTTGAGCGCGTAATGGACCGACTTACCGAAATTTCAGGTAGCAACTAAACCTGAAAACTGCTCCAGTCTAATGGGGACCTCTTGTGGCGCCACTGATATCAAATCTCAGGCGCCGCAAATTTGAAATGAACTTTTTCACTTAGGACATTCCGCGATGAGCACCTTTGAGCAGATTGAAGACCTCAGGACCCGTATGGGCAATTCCATTATTGGTCAAAAGGCTGTCGTAGAACGCCTGATTATCGGCCTGCTGGCAGATGGGAACTTACTGATCGAAGGCCTCCCCGGATTGGCCAAGACGCGCGCGGTAAAAGCGATGGCGAATAACCTTGAGGCCGAGTTTGGCCGCATCCAGTTCACACCTGACCTGCTACCTTCAGACGTCACGGGCACCGAAGTCTATCACCAAACCAAAGACGGTGCGGAATTTCGATTTGAACAGGGTCCGATTTTCGCCAACATCGTTCTCGCTGACGAGATCAACCGCGCCCCCGCCAAGGTGCAAGCCGCTCTCCTCGAAGCGATGGAAGAACGCCAAGTAACGGTCGCGGGCACAACCCATAAAATGCCCCCGCTGTTTATTGTTATGGCGACGCAAAACCCGATTGAACAAGACGGAACCTACCCCCTCCCCGAGGCGCAAATGGATCGCTTTATGATGCATGTGCGCGTCGATTATCCGCCCGTTGAGGACGAAGTCGAAGTGATCCGCCTTGTGCGCCGCGAAGAGCAAGCCAAAAACCAGCCCAAAAGCAAAGCAGCAAACGCGCCCAAAGCCATCCCGCAATCCGCCATTTTCGACGCCCGCAGCGAAATCGCGCAAATCCACGTTTCCGATGCAATGGAGCGGTATATGGCTGATTTGGTTTACGCGACCCGAACACCCGCCGCGTTGAGCGAAGATTTGGCGCGTTGGATCGAAATCGGCGCAAGCCCCCGTGCATCACTCGCCCTCGATAAATGTGGCCGCGCCCATGCGTGGCTTTCTCAACGTGATTATGTCGACCCTGCCGATGTGCGAGCCGTCGCCCATGACGTGCTGCGCCACCGCATAGCGTTGAGTTATGAAGCGCAGGGCGAGGGGATCACCCCCGACATGGTGATTGATACGATAATCTCGCTCGTGGCATTGCCGTAAGGGGTTGTAATGACAAAGCAACTTGATCCTCGGATACATGTTGATGCCGCTCATCTTCGGGCGCTTGCGACCCGTGCGCGCGGGATTTCCTTTCTCCCCGCCCAACCTTCGAAAAGTATTCTCAACGGTCAACATGCGTCTAAACTCAAGGGACGCGGCCTCAACTTTGAAGAATTGCGCCACTATTCCGTTGGCGACGATGTGCGTACAATTGACTGGAAAGTCACCGCCCGCACCGGCGAACCCTATGTGCGGGTCTATACAGAAGAGCGCGACCATTCGGTTTTGCTGATCGTCGATCAACGCATGTCGATGTTTTTCGGCAGCAAACACAACATGAAATCCGTCACCGCCGCCGAGGCCGCCGCCCTCGCCGCGCAAGCCATCCATGCCAAGGCCGACCGTGTTGGCGGTATTGTCTTCAACGACACCGAAATGACCGAACTCCGCCCAAAGGCGAACGCCAAAGCCCTCAGCCAGTTTATCGCCACGCTCGCAAAGGCGAATTGCGCCCTCCACGCCAAGGGGCCGTCGATTGACACGATGTCGCTAAACGAACCCCTCAAAGCGGCCTGCCGTCTTGCCAAAACCAACGGGCAGGTTCTGATTTTTAGTGATTTTGACGGAATGAACGAACAGACATTTAAACTGCTGCGCACCCTTTCCCAGAAAAACGATGTGATCCTTTTCTCAATTTCTGATCCGTTTTCAAACGCGCTCCCTGAAGGGATTGAAATCGTTGTATCAGATGGAGAAATCCAAGGCCTGCTTAAAACCAACGAAGCACAAACCCGAATGAAACTGCTGGAGTTCACCACGGGGCGTTTGGCAGAATTGATGACCTTCGCGCATAAATTTGGCCTGCCAGTTTTGCCCTTAACTTGCTCCCAAGACACCCTGCCGCAGCTCCTTAAGTTGTTGGGGAAAAGGCAGGGTCCCAAATGAGCGATGACCTTTCCACGCTGAGCCTGTCCGAGCTTTACGACGAACTCATTCCGCCCGCCGCTCCCGCGGATATCTCCATGTTTCCCCAAACGGTCGGTTGGATTTGGTTAGGACTTGCGATTTTGGCGACCCTTGGGTTTCTACTGAATCTTTGGCTCAAATACCGACGCGAAAATGCCTATCGGCGCGCGGCTATCGGCGCTCTCAAACGCGCGGGTGACGATCCCGTTGCCCTTGCAAATGTCTTGCGGAAAACGGCACTGGCGGCCTTCCCAAGACAAGATGTGGCAGGCTTGATCGGTGACAGCTGGCTCGCATTTCTCGATAGCACCGCAGGAAAACCACTTTTCACCGACACCGCTGCAGGTACCGCATTGATCCACGCGCCCTATCAATCCACGCACATGCCCAGCGACCTCCCCGCACGCGCCAAAGAATGGGTGACCTCCCATAAAGTACAAAAAAGAGGAGGGGCATAATGCTATCTTTCGCCCTGCCCCTTGCGTTTCTCCTGCTCCCAATCCCTCTGCTGGTTTGGAAATTCGCGCCACCCTATCAGGAACGCTCCTCCGCCTTACGCGTGCCATTCTTTCGCTCGATGGCACAAGCCGTCGATATGCCCCATTCCAGCGGTGCCATTGTCCGCAGCCATACAAAACTACAGTTTATAGCCAGTGCGCTCGTTTGGGTTTTGATGGTGATCGGCCTTGCCCAGCCCGAAAAACTCGGGGATCCCATCACGATTGAAACCTCCGCGCGCGACGTCGTCCTTGCCGTCGATATTTCGGGGTCGATGGATGAACGCGACCTCATTGGCCCTGACGGAAAACCGCTGCAACGTCTGGATGCCGTAAAGCAAGTTGTGGGTGATTTCATTGCTGAACGGGAAGGTGACCGCATTGCGCTCATCGTTTTTGGCAGCGACGCCTATTTACAAGTGCCCTTCACCGAAGACCTCGAAACGGCCGCTGAAATTTTAGACCAAACACAGGTCGGCATGGCGGGGCCACATACGGCCATCGGCGATGCAATTGGCCTCGCTCTGAACACGTTTCAGGGCAGCGATGTTGACCAAAAACTCGTCATTCTCCTCAGCGACGGCGCCGACACAAACAGCCGTATGAGCCCAATCAACGCCGCCGATATCGCTGCACGTCAGGGCGTTTCGATTTACACAATCGGCATCGGCAAAGAAGACGGCGAAGGCGAAGCGCGAGTGGATACCGACGCTCTCATCCAAATCGCAGATCGCGCGAATGGCCAGTTTTATTTCGCCGACGACTCCGAGGGGTTGCGCGAAATATACGACACCATTGATGCGTTGAATCCGCGTGTCATCGACAGCGCAGAGTTCCAACCGCGCGAACCGCTTTCACAAATCCCTTTCGGGGTTGCTCTCTGCCTTACCCTTTCTGCCCTCCTTTGGTTGGTGTTCACAGCAAAACGAAAGCAGAAAAATGCTTGAGGTCCTTCACTTTCTCCGCCCCGAATGGCTCGTATTGCTGCCCGTCATCGTCGGCTTGTGGTGGATCATTCGCCCCAAGAAAAAATCCGATCAAGCCCTCACCGAGGGGCTTGCGCCGCATTTGGCCCAAGCCCTGTTGATCGGCGCCAACGAAGACCGCCGTTTTTATCCAATCGACACGCTGGCCCTCGCGCTTGCCTTGCTCACCCTTGCGGTCGCGGGCCCAACTTGGAGCCGCATGCCAAACCCTCTTTTGGCGCAGACCGCCCCGCTTGTCGTCGCGCTTCAGGTGACACCGTCTATGGAAGAAACCGATGTACAACCTTCGCGCCTCCAACGTGCAAGTTTCAAAATCATCGACTTGGTAAAACAACGTTCGGGGGCGCAAACCGCTCTGATTGCTTACGCGGGTTCCGCCCATCGCGTTGCGCCCCTCACCCAAGATCCGAATATCATAAGCTCCTACCTGCAAGGCCTTTCGGCAGCCATCATGCCAAAGGAAGGCGACCGAGCGGATGCGGCTCTAACGCTGGCATTAACGGAACTTTCCCGCGCAGAAACGCCTGGCGCGATCCTTTTTGTGTTGGACGATTTTAACCCTGCCAACCTCACCGCATTCACCGAAAACGCCGACGAACGCGCGCCCGTTGTTTTCCTTATCGCTGGGCCAGAAACACTCAAAATCCCCCAATTAGAGTCTATTCCCAACAGCGATGTCGTCCACATGACCGTTGACGATTCCGATATTAGGCAAATTGAGCGCACTGTGCTTTCGGCCTATCGCAAAGCCCTGCTCGAAGACGAGACCCAAGCGTGGAATGATCGCGGATGGTTTTTGGCGTGGCCCGTTGCCCTCTTGATTTTACTCACATTCCGGCGGGGTTGGACGATGCAATGGGCAGTAATCTTGCTGCTCATGCTGCCCTTCCCGCGCAGCGCACAGGCCGGTGGACTTAAGGACTGGTTTTTCACTCCGGACCAGCAGGGTCAAATGGCCTATGCGAAAAAAGATTTCACCGAGGCCGCGACCCATTTCCAAGACCCTGCATGGCGGGCCTATACGCTTTTTATTAGTGGGCAATATGAGGAAGCAACAGAAGCCTATTCCCGAATTGAAACGTCCGACGGCGCTTTGGGCGAGGGGATGGCGCTGCTGCGAAATCGAAAATATCGCGACGGTGTGCGGGCTTTTGAAAAGGCGCTCGAACGCGACCCTACCGATGAAGCGGCGCAACACAATTTGATCGTCGCCCAAGCCATCGTGGCCTATGTGGAGAGCACGCAATCGCAATCGGACACTGGCGAAGAGGCGGGCATTGGGGCAGATGACACGGTTTTTGACAATGAAAGCGGCTTGGGTGCAGAAACCCAAATCGAACGCGGCGAAGAAGCCGCAGCATCGTTAACGGATGAGCAATGGATGCGCAGCGTTGACACGGATGTGAGCGATTTTCTACGTACGAGATTTATGCTTGAAACGTCAGAGGGGAACCCATAATGCGCACGCTCCTTGCTGGTTTTCTCGCGCTCCTTTTCTTGGCATTTCAAAGCGCGGCTTTCGCACAGACCCCAACAATCACGACCGAATTTTCAGAAGAAGCCGTCACCGTCGGGCAACCCTTCGTGCTGCGCGTAACGGTTCTTGTGTCAACACACATGCCGAAACCACCGATATTTCCGAGCTTTGAGACCGAAAATATGATTGTTCGCCTGCCCGAGCGATCCACTACTCCGACCAGCAAGGTCATCGATGGCACGACGTGGTCGGGCATCACGCGGTCCTATCGGATGTACCCAATGGTCGCCGGGCAAACGCAAATTCCCGCCCAAAGTGTCACCCTTTTCTATGTGTCCCCTGAAACCAATCAAGAAATCACCTTTGAGGGAAAAACACCGGAACTGACAATATACGCCACGCTGCCCAAAGGCGCTGAGGACCTCAGCCCACCGCTCCTTGCGCAGGGCCTCTCCGCCACCCAAACCCTTACGCCGCAAGAAGGCCCCATCGCGGTGGGCGACTCGATTGAGCGCAAAATCATTGTCAAAATTGATGGCACTTCCCCCCTCTTCATACCGCCCTTCTTGGGGTCCGAAGAAATCGAGGGGGTCGCTAT
Organism: Falsihalocynthiibacter arcticus; assembly: GCF_000812665.2. Taxonomy (GTDB): domain Bacteria; phylum Pseudomonadota; class Alphaproteobacteria; order Rhodobacterales; family Rhodobacteraceae; genus Falsihalocynthiibacter; species Falsihalocynthiibacter arcticus. The sequence continues at coordinate 1,506,407 of NZ_CP014327.1, read as the reverse complement.
TTACCCGCAAGACCCCAAGGTGACCGAGACTTCCAACCGCGGTGTCATGTCCGGAACGCGAGAAGAACGCGTGGTTTACATTGCGCAAACTGCGGGCACAGCCGTTCTTCCGGACCTGTCGCTTGAGTGGTTCAATCTCAAAACCAACGCCGTCGAAACTGTGACCTTGCCGGGCCTGTCAGTGGCCATAACCCAACCCAATATTGTCGAACGATCATTGGACAAAAACTTGATCGGAACGCTTGTTGTTACCGCGCTCCTCGTTTTTCTGATCTGGCTGCTATGGACCCGATTTGCCCGCGCTCGCTTTCAGAGGATCAGGCATCGTTTACGGGCGAATTATAACAACTCGCCCCACGCAGCCTTTCGGCAGGCTCGGGATGCGGCGCAAGTACACGACCTCTCGCGTCTCCTATCCATAGTGGAAAACCTCGAACAGATTGACGACCTAGAGGCCGCTATCCGCAACTTAACCCACGCACGTTACGGGACCACAGCCGCGCCCAAATCAGAGATTGATCGCCACTGGGCCGAGATTGCGCACCACTTGAAAAAGGCGCAACCGCGCGTTTCGATTGGGGCCGTTTTGGGACTAAAACGCCAGCCCCACCGCGCGTTTGGGCAAGATCTCGGCAACCAAGGTTCCTAAGTTTTCTTTCACGGCCCCTGTTGATTTCCTGCCCGTATGTGGCTTATCTACGGCGCTCAAAGCGCCCTCCTCTCTAAACTTGCAAAGTGATTTCCAAATGACCCCAACTTACCTTGTCACCCATTCCGGTGGTTTCCATGCGGATGAATTGCTCTCAAGTGTGATTTTGACGCGGATCTTCCCCGAAGCCAAAATTGTACGCAGCCGCGCGCCCGAATGGATTACCCCAAGCGAAGACAAAATCATTTACGATGTGGGCGGCTCCTATGATGCTGAACTTCGGATTTTCGACCACCACCAGCGCGATGCCCCCTGCGCGACGACGAACAACCCTACAGCTCTTTTGGCCTGATTTGGAAGCATTACGGGCGCGATTATTTGATGGCTTCGGGCGTGCCTGAAGCGGATTTGGATTTGGTTTTTGCCTCGTTTGACAAGGGCTTTGTTTTGCCAATCGATTTGGTGGACAACGGAGCGCTTAGCCCGTCCATCGCGGGGCCGCTCGCGGGACTTACGCTCTCAGCATTGCTCGAAACGCTCAAACCTGTGTTTGATGTGACGGGTCAAGACGCCGAAACCGAAGCCTTCCACACGGCGCTTAATGTGGCCCGTGTTTTTGTAGAGGCTCGGATCGCCAGAAGTGCCGCCAAACTGCGGGCAGAGACTGTTGTTCATACCGCCATCGTCGCCGCGGGCGAGAGCAAGATTCTGGAACTGCCCATGGGCATGCCTTACCGCTCCGCTGTGAAAAAGGCGGGGGCTGATCACCTTTTGTATGTTGTGAACCCACGCGGCAAAGACTGGTCGTTGATGGGTATCCGCCTTAACGATGAGGGCTTTGAATTGCGGGCCGATTTGCCTGCGTCATGGGCGGGTCTCACCAATGCGGACCTTGAGGCCGCCTCCGGTGTTGCCGGCGCAACTTTTTGCCACAACGGCCGTTTCATCGCCGCCGCACAAACGCGCGAAGCAATGCTTGCAATGGCGGAAATCGCCGTGAAAGAAGCGCAACTGGCTCCAACGGAAGCCTAAGTTACGCCACCACCACGCGTGCACGACTGCGCACTGTGATCCAAAGCGCGGCAACAATCGCAAGGTTGATGCCGCCCGCGATGGCCGCATTCGCATAGGTCCAATGGTAGCTGCCCGTCAGGTCAAAAAAGTATCCGCCCTGCCAGCCACCAAGCCCGTGCCCCGCATAAGCGAACGCCATAATGATCCCTAGGGAAGACGCGCGGCGGGCAGGTGCCGTATGATTGCGGGTGGTGACAATGATCGTTGTCATTACGCCCGCATAGCCAAATCCGTAAATCATCGCGTAGAGATAAAACACATCCAAACGGTCGATAAACACAAATCCAAGCACCAGCACGGTCTGCCATGCCGACGCGAGAAAGTAGGAGGGAATCGCACCGATAAGGTCGGTCAGTTTGCCAAAAGCTAGGCGGCCAAGTATCGCGACCATCAGCATAACAAACAGAACACTACCCGCTTGAGGGGCTTCAAATCCGCGCCCTTGGATGAGGGGAACAAGGTGCATCAGGGGGACGGCCATACAAGTGCAACAGAAAATCACCGCCAAGGAAATCCACGCGGTAATCACACTATTTGGTAAGCCGGACGGAGTCTCGTCAGAGAGTTTGGCACTATGCGCAATCACGGGTGGGTCGCGCAGGAACAGGCCAAGCGGCAACAAAACGGCCAAGGTAATCAACCCTTGTGTCATCATTGCTCCGCGCCAGCCCAGCGCCTCAATCAGAAATGCTCCCGAGAACGGTACGCCGCCTTGCCCGAGCGCTTGCCCCGCCGACGCCAACCCAATTGCCATTCCCGCGCCGACCACAAACCAATTCCCGACAAGTGCCATAAGCGGTGCGGAAATTGCCCCGCCACCCAGCGCCCCCGCCAAGAAAAAGAGCAAATAGAATTGCCAAAGTGCCGTGGCACCCGAGGCAACGGTAATCGCAATCCCCGTCGCGGCAATGCCAAAGAGCACAACCTTGCGGATGCCATAACGTTCGGCAGCATAGCCCATAAGGATCGAGCCAACACCAAGCCCCAAAAGCCCACACGTGTTGATCAAAGCGATGTCGCCACGGCTCCAGCCTTCGGTCGCGCCGATGGGCACGAAATACACAGACAACCCATTCACAAGCTGGCCCATCGTCACCGCAAGGATCACCATCGACACGCCCAAAATGACCCACCGATAAAGGGGGCTCTGATCGAATTTTGTTGGATTTTCCATGCGTGTGCCTCCCTGAAGCGAAGCCTATCATCGCAGAGGCGCCTAGTAGGTACAATTGCCGAATACCGACATTCGTCTTGCAAGGGTCCTCAGCGATTAGAAAATCAAAAATCACCGCATTTTTGAAAATTGACGTTAATAAATCAATTCAAAGGGGTTTCTTGGCATAAGTGTCGACCAGAAAGCCGCACAATCAACTATCGGTTGAAATAGTTTCTAGAATTGTTGATTTTTGTTTGCCCCTAATCGGGATAATAGCGTCTCCTTGAAAAAAACCGTGAAAAGGAAGTATTCGAATGGATCACACAGAGAATACTCCAGATCTAAACCCGTCAAAAGCTGCACAAAAGCAAGCGCGCGTTGTTGAGAAATTCGTGGGTGTTATGTTGTGGGTGACGCTCTTCGGGTTTGTGGTAATGGTTCTTCGGTTCTATCAGTACGGATGGGGCGTTGTGCCTGCAATCCAAACGTTGTTGGCAATGCTTTTTGTAGCCGCATTGCTACTTCGCAAACGCTTTCCAATGCTAAACGTTTTTGCGCTTGCGATTGCCGTTCTTATTGGACTTAGCCTTCTGGGTGTCGTCCGGTTTGGCCTAGCGGCACCAACCTTGTCGTTTTTGGCGGTCCTACCGATTGTCGTGACTGTGGTTTGGGGTGTTCGCCCTGGTTTTTTAACGCTTGCGGCAGCCATGGGTGGCACTTTCGCCATATCACGTCTCTATTTAAATGGCGGCCAACTTCCCATAATTGACATAGCGACCTACCATGAAAATCCCGTCAATTGGTTCGGATTTATTTTCATTTCAGTTGTAAGTTCCCTTCTGGGAATATTGGTTGCCGGGTTTCGTCTCAACTATTGGAGGGAGACAAACGCAGAATTGGTCGCAGAAACAAAGCGTCGCATGGCGAGCGATCTTAAAAGAGGCGTGGCCGAGCAATGGTTGGAGTCTGTGGCCGAAGCAGTACCCGGCGTGATTTTTGAACTCGAACTCGATAATGAACGCAAAGGCATAATCCGGCACATAAGCCCCGGATGTTTTGAGTTGTGGGGCATGCATGGACACGAAATTGAACATGACATGGATAGTTTCCGTAAAATTTTCACACCAGAACACACGCAGGAGTTTCGGGACGCCATTTTTAGTTCCGAAACTACAGGAAAGGCTTGGACTGGACGGTGGAGGGCACGCACGCCACAAGGCGAGGAAAAATGGATTCATGTAAGCGGCCGCCCCCATTTGAATAAAATGGGTCTAACAACGTGGTATTGTATTGCATTGGATGTATCGAATGAGGTGCGCGCGGAACAAGAAGCTCGCCGGCAAACAGAAATTGCGCAACAGGCGGAGCGGCAAAAAAGTATCGGGCAACTGACGGGGGGCGTTGCGCATGATTTCAACAATATCCTTGCGATCATCATGGGCAACTTGGAGATAATGCTGGAGGATTTGCAGCAGGGCGATTTGCGCGAAATGATCGAAAACTGCCTTGAAGCGACGGAGCGGGGCGGCGAACTTACGCAAAGTATGTTGGCCTTTGCCCGTAAGGCGCCCCTTGATCCCACGGTACTTGATATCAACGATGTTACACGCAGCGCGCGCAATTGGATTGGCCGCACGCTGCCGGAAAACATTGAGGTCGAAACCTCCTTGCTGGCGGGGCTTTGGCCCGTTGAGGCAGACAAAAGCACAACCATCAGCGCCCTGCTTAACCTCATTCTAAATGCGCGCGATGCGATGCCGGACGGTGGAAAACTAACGATTGAAACCGCGAATGTGCGGATTGATCAAGACTACATAAGCGCTAAAGATCAAGACCTTCGACCTGGCCGCTATGTGATGCTGGCGGTGAGTGATACGGGGGTCGGCATTTCGAGCGCAACATTGGAGAATATTTTCGACCCGTTCTTTACGACGAAAGGTCCAGGCGAGGGGTCTGGCATGGGATTGCCAATGGTTCAGGGATTTATCAAGCAATCGGGTGGTTCAATTCAGGTCTATTCCGAACCCGGTGTCGGGACGACATTCAAGCTCTATTTCCACGCATTAGGGTCGGATAGTGTCCGGCCAGAGAAGCCCAGAATTGAGATTTCTGCAGACCAAAAGGCGAAAGCACACATCCTTGTGGCGGAAGATGAAAAAGGGGTCCGCGAGAATATTTGCGAATTGCTAGAACGGGAAGGCTTTCAGGTTACGGCCGCCGAAAATGGCGATGAGGCCTTTAAAATATTCGTGAATAAACCTACCTTTGACCTGCTCTTGACGGATATTGTCATGCCCGGAAACCTTCAGGGCACCACCCTCGCAAAAGCATTGCGCGGAGACTACCCCAATCTTGCGGTCGTTTTCATGACGGGTTATGCCAGCGAGGCCGCCGTCCACGGCAACGGGTTGCGCGCCGAAGATATTCGCCTAAGTAAACCCGTGCGCCGCAAAGATCTGGTGAAAGCCGTCACGGACTCCCTCAATTTTGGCACCTCGAAACTTCAGTAACCGCACCCTCAAACCCCCTTTTGGGGTGCGGATAATCACCGCTATGCGGCAATCTGCGCTTTGCTAAATCATCGCAGTCCACTTTAGTTTGGGAAAGCGGACTGCTTGAAGGGTTGAAAATTCGACTTTAGACTCGTTCCAAACTTGAAGCGGCTCGCGGCCTGTATCAACGGGGGAGTATGGCTTTTTTCGGGAAAGATATTCTTATGATCTCAAATCGCCTCAACGTCGTCCTTTTGGCAATCGCGCTTGTCGGCTTGCTTGCTGGTCTCGGACTTTTGGTGGCAGATTTCACCGAGCTGGCCACCTACACATGGACAGTTGGAGTGCTTCCGGTTCTTGCCGCCCTTGTCATCGAGATTGCCCGTAGTCTGCGAAAAGGCGAAGTTGGACTTGATATCGTTGCTGCGCTGTCAATGGCTGCGGCCCTTGTTTTTGGGGAGACTCTCGCCGCTGCCGTCGTGGCCTTGATGTATTCGGGTGGAACCTATCTCGAAAGTTTTGCCGAAGGACGGGCGCGACGCGAGATGAGCAATCTGTTGTCGCGCGTACCACGAACCGCAACACGGCATCGCAACGGCGCGCTGGACGAGGTGCCGCTGGACGATATCAAACCCAACGATTTGCTCTTGATCCGGCAGGGAGATATTGCCCCCGTCGATGGGACCTTGGAGAGCGATCGCGCGATGCTCGATCAATCCGCTTTGACGGGCGAAGCCATGCCTGTGCGTCTTGCTCGCGGCGACGATATAATGAGCGGTTCAACCAATTCCGGCGAGGCCTATGACTTGCGCGCGACCCTCCCCGCCGCACAGAGTACCTATGCTGGGATCGTTCGATTGGTCGAAGCCGCGCAAAAATCAAAAGCGCCGATGGCACGTCTGGCAGACCGCTATTCGCTGCTTTTTCTGGTCGTGACTGTCGTGGTGGCAACTGCAGCATGGTGGTTCACGGGCGATCCAATCCGTGCCGTGGCCGTGCTGGTTGTGGCGACGCCTTGCCCTTTAATTTTGGCAGTACCTGTTGCCCTAGTCGCGGGATTGTCGCGCGCCGCTCATTACGGCGCCCTGATCAAGGGTGCCAAACCACTGGAAGCTTTGGCGGGCATTCAAACGCTGATCCTCGACAAAACAGGCACGCTCACGGATGGCCGCCCACAGATTGTGTCGATCCAAAGCCATGGCGTATTATCAGAAGACGAAATTCTCTATTTTGCGGCGGCTTTGGATCAAGGGTCCAAACACCCCATCGCGCAGGCAATCGTCGCCGCAGCGCAGGCGCGCGATATTGTTTTGCCGATCCCGCTGGATATCGTCGAGACACCCGGCGATGGCGTTCGCGGTACGGTTGACGGGCGGCGCATTCTTGTTGGCGGGTTAAACTTTGTGATGGAGCAAGTGGGAGCATCAAGTTCTAGCGCGGCCCCTCAAGAACCGGGCGCTATCCTTGTGGCCCTTGCTGTGGACGGACAATTGGCGGGTCATTTGGTGATGGCCGATGCTTTGAGATCGGGCACTTCCGAGCTTTTGACAGGGCTTCGTCGGACGGGCATCAAACGTATCCTGCTCGCAACGGGCGACCGACGCGCCGTTGCTGAAGCAGTAACCGAAGGGTTGGGCTTTGACGCGATTTGCTCCGATTTGACGCCAGATCAAAAGGTTCGTCTGGTTTTGTCAGAGCGCGAAAACGGACCGGTGATGATGGTTGGTGATGGCGTGAACGACGCGCCAGCTCTTGCGGCTGCGAACATTGGAGTGGCGATGGGGGTGCGCGGAACGGCGGCCTCCGCCGAGGCAGCAGACATGGTGCTTCTTGTTGACCGCCTGAGTCCCCTGCTTTCAGGAATCGAGGTGGCGCAGGGCGCGCGGCGGATTGCATTGGAAAGTGTGATTGCGGGGATTGGCCTTTCCTTTGCGGGGATGATCGCCGCGGCCCTTGGATACCTTTCGCCTGTGCAGGGCGCGTTGTTTCAGGAAGTAATTGACGCCGCGGTTATTCTGAACGCACTTCGTGCCTTGAGGATCAAACCACGAGAAACTACCTTGGCCGCAATTCAAGACGTTACGCGCCCCAAATCGCAAGAGCAATAAGGCCAACCCAAATGAGCATTTCAAGACACGACGAAAAACACTTTGTGCATCGCATTGGCTGGCTCCGTGCCGCCGTTATGGGGGCGAATGACGGCCTTGTTTCAACGGCCAGCCTGATTATCGGGGTTGCAACGGCGGGCTCCGGACACCCCGAAATTCTGATCGCGGGCTTCGCTGGCCTTGTCGCGGGGGCGATGTCTATGGCGGCGGGCGAGTATGTGTCTGTCAGTTCGCAATCAGATGCAGAGCAGGCCGACATCGCGCGGGAGGCCAGAGAGTTGGTGGAAGCACCCGAAGCCGAACTTCAAGAATTGGCCCGTATCTATGTCGAGCGTGGTTTGGATGAAGATTTGGCGCGCCAAGTTGCCATCCAACTCACCGAAAAGGATGCCCTTGGAGCGCATGTTCGGGACGAACTCGGTATTTCTGATATGGTTGCTGCGCGTCCTCTTCAAGCAGCGGTTGTGTCAGCCGTGACGTTCGCCGTCGGTGCGGGTGCTCCCTTGATTGTCGCCGCATTAGTGCCAGTGTCTCAGGTGCCAATCGCTGTTGGACTTGCCACGCTTGTCGCTCTTGCGACGCTGGGTGGGCTTGGCGCGTCCGTCGGAGGGGCTGGGATCCTGAAAGGCGCCTTGCGTGTGATTTTCTGGGGCACACTCGCCATGGTCGCAACTGCTGCTGCTGGATTGATTTTCGGCGTCGCTTTGTAGCGGTTCAGCTATCAATACATCCCACAAAATTTGGGCAGTACCACCCTTGGTGCTGCCCGATTACGTACTCAGGCCAAAAATTGCCCCCCTGTTAAGGCGGTGTAAGGCTCCCTATATAGGTCCGACGAACACATCATTCCCATATCTATGTGCGAAAGGACAAGCTTGTGACCAAATTTGAGTTTCCCCGATTTCCAACGCGGCATGGCTATATGTCCGAAAAAATCCAACGGGATTATATAACCGCCGCGATCGCAAAGAAGGTGCTTCCACCCGACGCACACAGACTTCCCCAGATCGTATCGCTTACGGCCGCAAATGATGTCTCAAAACCGATACAATTCTGGCAGTTGTATTCCGTATTGGGGCAGGATCGGATCGTCAATATCGTTGCCGATTTTTACGAGCGTGTCTTTGCGGACGAAGCATGGTTTACCTCGGTTTTTGCCCGCGTTGGCGGCGTTGACCACCACATAAATACCCAAGCGGCGATGTGGATTGATGTGATGGGGGGCGGTCCCTATTACCACGGTGCGGAATTCCGGCTGAACTTTCATCACACGCACAATGCGATTCAGTTGATGAACGACAAGGGCGCGGAACGCTGGTCAAAACTGATGCTGGAGACCCTCGACGCCACGGCAAAACATATGACCGATGACCCGCGGGTTCGGCCTAGTATCAATACGTTCCTCACCCATTTTATGGGCAAATATGCGCAGGAGTTTGCCTTTGAAAACCGCAGTGTGTTCGGCGAAACCAATCCTGCGATCAAGCGCAAGATCAATTTCCTAAAAATGACCACCGAAGCGATTGAGGAATTGAGCGAGACTGAACTTGTCGAAGCACTGGAGGAGCGGGGCGTCGATGTCTCAAAGTATCTTGGCAAAGACGATCTCGTGAACAAGGCGCTAATGCTTTAATCAACGCATATTTGGTTACTTTCGGGGGGCCTAACGCGCAAGTTCTGGGTGCGCAAAGGCCTCGGGGTAGGTCATCGGACGAAACGGCCCCAGCGGCACCACATTGTTCCATGACCGTCCAAAATATCCTTGGCGACAATGCACCAGCGCACTGCTGTCCGCGACCCCTTGAAGTGCGTAGACACGGCAGATCCAACGCCAAAGATGCGGGTAGTCCAAAATCATGGCCCCGTTCAACTTCATCCGCAGATAGTACACAGGGTCATGGCGAAAAAGGGTCGGGAACAGGCGCAGATCAGCTTCCGTAAAGGTTTCACCTGTCAGGTAGGGGCGATTGTCTGCTGCGAGGTGCTGCTCTAACACGCCCAGCGCCTCAAAATAGTTTTCGAAGGCCGTCGCATAGACGTCTTGGCTCGAAGAGAAACCCGCCTTATAGGCCCCGTTGTTGATATTAACGTAGATTTGGTGGTTTAGACGGTCGATCTCATCACACAGGGGCGCGTTGTCCGTCGGGTACAAATCCGGACGGTCAGCATCGGACAGTGTGCTGCCAAGTTTCCCCGCGTACCTATTGAGCATCCGTATAATCTCGGCACTTTCATTTGCCACAATGCGCTTGGTTTTCTTGTCGTAAAGGATCGGCACGCTGGTTTCTAACGCGCCCTCCGCTTCATAGATTTGCTTTACCAAACGAAACTGCTGTCCCGTTGCGGTTTCTGAAGTGCATTCAGGAAGCGGCGCGCCCGTGAGCGTTGCGACCCGTTGTGGATTAAACTCCCAAAGGCTGGCCGCGACGGGATCGTCCTCCAAGGTGCGGTTAGGAAAAGCCACGTCCATGGTGATGCTATTTTGGAGGCCAAGGACGTTTCTTGCGAGGGTCACGCGGTGGCACCATGGGCAATTGAGCGCGACGAAAAGGTGGTAGCGGTTTGGCTCGGCGGGAAAGTCAGAGTCCTCCTCCAAAACGCTGCGAAACCCACTTACCCCACGGACAAATTCACCCTTTAAGCGACGCGCAACAGCGTCTGACTGCGATTCCTCTACGGAAGTATTGAGGGGGGTGTCGTTGGAGGGGGTTTTGGGCAGTGCCATGTGGGAAACTCACAGTCAAAAAGAACGGGACGGAGTAAATCCGTGTGCCTTCATCCTAATTTCGCCGTCTCCAAATTGCTATACTGCGGCTACTGCACAACCCGAACGTTGCGATGTGAGATGATGCGGAAGTTAGCAGTTACTTGATCTCGAAAGTTGCGCCACTGTTTTGGGACGACCCCTCGCATAAAGTTCAAGATTGTGTTGGCGAAGTGTTTTTACGTTGGATAGTGCCGATTATGGGTGACGTGGCTGTGCATGATGGCCCAGAGCCTCTCAATGGGATTGAATTGAGGGCAATAGGGCGGCAGTTGGATCAGATGAATGCGACAGTTTTTGCGCGACAGGGTAATCCCCCCATTTGTGGAGGCGTTTGCAACTAGAACTACGCAGCCATTTGGTGCTGGTTCAGTTTCATCGCCGGGGTAAGCCCGCCGAGGCCCATATTCGGGCGATCATTGTTGTAAGTCCATAGCCATTGTGTGGCGTGATTTTGCACCTCTTGGATTGTGTGAAAAATATAAGTTCCCAGCCACTCTATGCGAACAGTCCGATTGTAGCGCTCGACATATGCGTTTTGCTGGGGCTTGCCCGGCTGTATGTATGACAGGGTGATTTGATGCTTTGAAGCCCAGGATACCAGCGTTTCGCTGAGATATTCTGGACCGTAACACCTTCGGAATGATGCTGGCTGAGAAGCTATGACCGCCTGCGCAGCCCCCAAATAGCGCAGCAGGTGGTCATAGCCTCGCCTCAGGTCCCTACAGTGGTTTTTGCAACAAACCACACTGCAAAGAAGACCGACTATGACCGAGATTGTTATTGCACAAGATGCAGCAGTTTTAGTGGCCATCGACATCGCCAAAGCACGGCATGAAGTTTTGATAGCCATTCTAGGCAAAAAGCGCCGCCGCCGTTTGACTGTCCTCAACCAAATGGAGGACTTCCAGCGGTTGATCACATCATTGGCCAGTTATGGCCGTCCAGTGCGCGCAGCTTTTGAGGCGACTGGTAATTACCACCGCGCCTTTGCTTATCGCCTCGCAACCGCAGGCTTTGAGGTGAAGTTGGTATCGTCATGGGCTTTGGCGCGTACCCGGGAAGCTCTGCATAACAGCTGGGACAAGAACGACCCCAAGGACGCTCAGGCCATCCTTCACATGATGGAGATCGGGAATGAGCAGTTTTATCACGACCCACTGGTGTGTGGAACGAACGACATCCAAGAGCTGTCTAAAACCCATGACACGTGTCCAAGTCAAAGACAGAACTGTGGCACCGAGTGCTGACACATTACCTACCGCTGTATTTACCCGAAGCCGACCGCTTTCACCGCAGCTCGCGCAGCGACTGGTTCTTTGCATTCCTTGAGCGCTATCCATCACCACACTTTATCTCAGCCATGAGCAAGGACGCATTTACCGCTGACGCCTGGGACGTTGTGGGCCGTAAGGTTGCAAAAGAACGTTTGCTTGCTGACATTTATGAGACCGCCAAAGCATCTGTGGGGCTGCCTATTGCTCCCGATTCTGACGCGATCGGCATGTTCCGTTTGGTCCTCGGTGAAGGTCGCAGTCTCATCGCGCAACGCAATCAGATTGAGGATCGTGCCGTGGCGCTTCTCAAAGATCTGCCTGACTATCAATTGCTGACATCGGTCCCTGACATCGGTCCGGTTAACGCCCTGACCATTCTGGCGGAAGCAGGTGACCTGCGCCGGTTTGCACATCACCGACAGTTCTTAAAGTTCTGTGGAATGGACCTCGCGACGATCCAATCGGGCACATTCCGGGGCCAAACCAAGCTGTCAAAATATGGTAATGCCCGACTGCGCCGCACCCTCTGGATGGCAGGCCAGGTCGCCATTCTGCAGCGGACCAACAGCTTTCGAGACAAGTTCGAACGCTACATCGCGAAGGACCGCCACAACAAACATTTGCGCCGCAAAGCATATACCGCAATCGCCGCCAAGATGGCCCGTACTGTTCATGGGATCATTAAACATGGCGAACCCTATCGCCCCTTCTTTGAGGGGTGATCGATCGCAGAAGGACCTTTCTTTGTAAGGGCCGTGGAGGTAGGCAACTGACCTCGTAGATAATGTTCAGGCCTTCTGTGTTAGCGACCCGATGATCTAGTCTTAAGGACGGTGAGAGCCGCAAAAGCGTACTCTGTGTTTGTTATGGGAGAGACTGTCGTTGACCAAAAAGCCGAACTAAGCCATGCTTTGAACATGTTGAGACGCCTCGCCTCGACACGACAATGACCTGATGCCAAATCAGCCAACTATTCCGCACATAGGACGTTGTCGACGCGAATTGCCTGCGGCTGACCGCGCCACTCAGTGATCTGGTTCAAACTGCGAACTACACGTTCAGCAGGCAGCGAAAAGTCCACCTCTATGCACAGGCCTTCGCGATTGAAGTCATCCAGCACGTTTAATGTTCTGAAGGATTTCCCATTCCACAGCTGATCAGCCATAAAGTCCATTGACCACACCTGATTTGGGCTGTCTGGCACCGATAAAGGATCTGGGCGGTCGCGCTTAAGCCGCTTTTTAGGCTTGATCTGCAGATTTAGCTCTAACTCGCAGTAGATGCGATAGACCCTCTTATGGTTCCAGCCAAAGCCCTTCACGTTACGCAGATACAGAAAACACAGGCCAAAGCCCCAGTTTCGCCGCGCGTTGGTCAACGCCAGTAGCCAATCGGCGATCTCAGCATTCTCACAACCTAAAACCCGCTGGTACCGGAAACAGCGCTGGCTGAGGCCAAAAGCCCGGCATGCCAAAACTATGCTGACGCCTTGCGTTGCGATTGCATAAACGGCCATCCACTGACCGGCAGGTGAATGGTACATTCACTGAGAGGTTCCCGTCTCTGAGATGGCCTCGCTACTTTTTTGCCAGCGCTTCCTTGATCAACTCGTTTTGCATCGCGATGTCCGCATACATCCGCTTGAGACGGGCGTTCTCAGCCTGAAGTTGCTTCATCTCTGAGATCATTGATGCATCCAATCCGCCGAACTTTGAATGCCATTGGTAAAATGCTGCACTGCTCATCCCGTGCGTTCGACACAGCTCAGGAACAGGCACGCCGTTCTCAGCTTCCTTCAAGATCGAGACAATCTGCGCCTCTGAATATCGTGACTTCTTCATAGTGAATCTCCTTGGCATATCATGCCGCGAAAATTCTAGTTTTCAACACAACCACTTTTCGGGGGATTACCACAGGAACGCTCTGACATTGGGGCCTTTGTGGTATGGGGCATTGTCCCAAATGACGTGAATGATACGTTTGTCAGGGTTTCTGGCCTCAATTTTGGCGAGAAGCTGAACGGAGCTGACCCCATCGACGGTGGTTGGTTCAACGAAGGGCGCGTCAAAGGTTTCCAGGTTCAGAGCGCCGTGAATGTTCACGCGCCCAGATGTCGTTTGGATGGCGGGATTTGACCCTTTGCGAGCCCAACCATGGCTGGGTTTGCTTTGATATTCCGGATGAACTGCATCCGAGAAGTCGACGGCCTCGTCGGCAGGCAAGTTATTCAGTAGGTTCGTATGAAATGCGATGAATGCGGCCTGCTTTTCAACGTCAGCCACACGGGGCAGCGCCTTTGGTTTGCGATACTCGAACCCCAGACGGGCCAGAATCTTGATGCAGCCAGAATGAGATAGTGGATGTTGAATTTTGCACCCATATAGGCTCTGATCTGCGCCGTTGAACGGCAGAACCGTTCCTCAAGCCATTCGCTCAAATCCGCCTCATGAGCAATCGTCATCCGTGACTGCCCGCCTTTCCACCCATCGTAGGCGACGGCCTCCCAGTCCTCAGCCAAATATTGCTTGTGCCAGCTGCGCACCGTGTCGTCGTCCAGAAACAGAACCTTTGCGATTTGGGCACATGACATCCCATCATTCAGCAGCGAAAGCGCATTCGCCCGCCGCGCAACCCCGTAATCCTCACGCTGGCGCTTCACGCAGGATAAAAGCTCAAGGCGGTCTGCAGAGGTAAGAAAATTAGGGCGGATCATAAAGACACCTGAAACTCATTCGCTCAGTCCGTCAATGCAAAAGTCGGGTGTTCAAAAACGCCGAGCATATGCCCCTAGCTGCACTCATCAACAGGTACACTATAGATCACAGTCGCGCCACGCTCCCTGGAAAATCTTCCCTTTATGCCGTCGCGAAAATTGCCGAACTTCTTGGTTTTTCTTGTTAACGCTGGTTTTTTTTGCATCGCGTCACTCAGCTGTGGTCGATCAGCTTTGACCGTCAACTAATCGACCTTGGCTGCCAGTTTGACCGACAGTTTGTAACCGACATCGTTCACACCCGTCAGCGCCAATGTCAAAGGCTTCATCCTACTGAAGGATCATAAACAATGTCCGGTGCAGAAACCCAAGACCCTTCAAGGATGGTCGGCACCACGTCAGTACAGGCAAAAGAGCGGCTAATCCCATTTGATTTGGTCCCGCGAATTTTGGACAATAAAGAATGGTGCAAACTTTCAAAAGGCATCGAACAACGCGTCTTTGCGATCAATGCCTTCCTGCATGACATCTATAATAGGCAAGAAATTCTGCGGGCGGGGATCATCCCCACCGAATTGATCGCCCAGAACGAAGCGTTCTTGCCGCAGATGATTGATTTTTGCCCACCAGGGAATGTTTACACTCATATCACGGGGGCCGATATCGTGCGCACGGGCGAGGATGAATTCTTTATTCTGGAAGACAATGCGCGCACGCCATCCGGGGTCAGCTATATGCTGGAGAACCGCGAGACGATGTTGCAAATGTTCCCCGAGCTTTTCAGCACGATCAAAGTTCAGCAGGTCAGCGACTATACCAAGAACCTGCGCCGCGCGCTCGAAGCCTCCGCACCCGCCTCCTGTTCAGGCAGGCCTTGCGCTGTGGTGCGTACGCCCGGAATGCATAACTCGGCATATTACGAGCATAGTTTCCTTGCGGACCAAATGGGCGTTGAGCTGGTTGAGGGCCATGATTTGCGGGTTGTCGACGGGAATATCGCCATGCGCACGACGCGTGGCTATAAAGTGATCGATGTGATTTATCGCCGTGTGGACGACGAATATCTCGATCCGCTGACCTTCAATCCGAATTCCATGCTCGGGGTTCCGGTCATCATGGATATCTACCGTGCAGGAAATATTACAATCGCAAACGCATCCGGAACTGGGGTGGCGGATGACAGGACGACATACAGCTATATGCCTGATATTATTTAGTTCTATACGGGTGAGCGCGCGATTTTGAAAAACGTACTAACCCACCGATGCTCAGAGCCCGATACCTTGAAATGTGTTCTGGAGAACCTTGCCGATTTGGTCGTCAAAGAGGTTCATGGCTCTGGGGGTACGGAATGCTGGTCGGCCCCGCCGCGAGCAAACAAGAGCTGGCTGATTTCGCTGAGAAGCTCAAAGCGCGCCCCGCCAATTATATCGCCCAGCCAACTTTGGCGCTCTCGACTGTGCCCATCTTCAACGATTCAGACCTCGCACCGCGCCACGTCGACTTGCGGCCCTTTGCATTGATGTCCCCCAAGGGCGTGAGCATCACGGCCGGCGGTTTAACCCGCGTGGCCCTTCAAGAAGGTTCGTTGATTGTGAATTCTTCACAAGGCGGCGTAATGGGCAACGCGCTGGCAGAGACAATGATTAGCCTATTCAAAGCCGAAATCAAACATAGATTAGGCCCATGGAAGTCTGCTGACGCTGTAGAATGGGAAACCCTCAAATGGGTCGATTGGTTCAACAACCGCCTTCTGTCTGCTTAAAGATACCCATGATTTGTGCGTCGCCAAATAGTGTTGCCTTCATCAAAAATCTCTTCAGTTATCTTGCCAAGAAATTCTACTTTCGAACACCACTATTTTTAGAGAGGGATTCTGGCAATATTATTCCAAAGTGAAAACCGGTTCAATCATCTCCTAAAGGGCCCCCAAATTTAACTAGAAGTTCGGTTGCGACTCTCCTAACGTTACGAATTTCATTCAGTTTTTCCCTCAATGAAGCAAGTTTGATATCTCCGACCTTATTCTCCACGAAAGTTTTCTCTTGCACATCAAGTAGCGTGGCAGCCGCACTTAAGTCTGAAGATGATTGCCTAGAAATGGCCGCAAGGTCACGACTTCTCCATTGAGCTTCAATGGCTGCGTCATCATTGCCAAGCTTGGCTTCCTCAAAAGCTCTAAGCTTATTGTCTTTTAACAAAACTGCGGCTCTGATTCGGATTCGTATAGCTGTTTCATTGTTGGGGTAATTTGCTGTCAACTCGATAGCCATGTGCGGCTCGTTTCTATTGTTGGCAGCAGCGGCAAAGATCAAAGCGTCACCTTCCTCGTCCTGATCTTGAATTCCTAAAATTTTTACCGGAAAACTTGATAACCCATTGTCAACTAATCGCTTGGCCAAGCGCTGTTTCAAAGAACGAGAAATGTCCAGCGTAACAATCAATTCTTCATTAGTGTAAATAAACTCAAGAAATTTCGCACTGTCCATATTCTCGTATGCCCCAATCAGAGTTTGCGAAAACAAGCTCAAGCTAATTTCTGGTGTCAAAACGTTCGTTTCAGATGATGCTGCCAAGATGTCCCACGCCTTCTGAAGATTGTTTTTTTTCACTATAGCTGCTACTAGCGTAGGTATGATTTTGGCTTCTGTTTCAGTACCTCGCAATTCAAAGGTCAGAGCTTCGAGTTCCAGAATTCTGGATTCTAAAATAGGTTTTTCATTTAAAATTTCATTTTGAACAATTTCAAGTAGAGCTTCGATTGAGGTTTCCGAGCCACCTCCAGCAATCGTTGACAGTGAATCTATTGCCTTAAGCGGATAGCCTTGAGCTATTTCTAGTTTGGCATCCGCTAACGTGAATTCGTCGCCGTGTTGACCTTCCGCCCGACTAACTGCATTCCTAATTTCTACTGCCGTTTTGCGATCGCTTGCTTGTAAAAACTTTTCTACCAATCGTGGGCCCAAATAGCGGCGCAGATGTAGTGGCAGTTCAGAAAACGATTTTTTCACGACAGGAAGGTTAATAGAATGATTTTTCGGAATCTCAGCGCTTGAGAGAATTGCCCACATGGCACCCGCAGTGGCGCAGTTAAGCTGTTCAGACAGGACACCCTCCTGAATTCCGCTGCCATACTCAAGTGTCCAAGCAATTTCAAAAAGCAAGTTATGGTTACTAAGCTGAGTACTTTGTGTTTTAATTACTTGCATTGCCTCACTACCGAAAGTTGCGTAAATATACGCCATTGCGAGGCTTTCGGCCGCCTCATTTGATGCTGCGTCGAATTCACTAAACAGCCGAATGCGAGCGTTAGAAACTCCCGAGAATATCGCCCCCTCGGTTCCCCAATTTTCAACACTAAATGCCTCCTTCGGTAGGCATTCGTTCTGTAGCCCATTCGTTCGAAGTGGACCGCTGTTGGCAAACGCATCGATCACGCCTTGATCAATGCTAGTTGTTGCTTGAATGCGGATATGTGGAGTTTTTTTGTTGGGAACCTCGGCAGCCGGGCCAACATTTCCTGAGGCAAGCGGCTCATTCAGAATGATCGGTTGAGGTGGAAAGGTCGGCCTTTCCAGCAAATTTGGTTCTAGAAGACCTTGGGTGGAGGCGCGCCCAATTTGGGTGGCCAACTTCGATTCCATTCCTGTTATTTTGCCACTAGAAATTTCTGCAATAGCAGTGTTAGCGGGTTCGTCCAAAAGCCTAGGAAATGTATCGAACAACAATGAAACACCGCGTTCTGAAGCTGGCAGTGGTTTTAAAGCAAAATCTAGCGCATGTTTTTTTGCTTTGTCAATTTCTGACTTACTAACATCATTGTCTTTTTTTTCTTGAAGAGGCGCATTGGTCTCAAGTAATCGAATAATAGGTTGAGCTGCGATCACTGTTCTGTCGTTTGGTCCCTCATCTTCTGGACTCCTTAGAGCGTTTTCAAACAGCGAGCCCGAGATTGGTTGGCCATCTAAAACGTCCAAAACCAGCTTCCCTTCTTTGAAATCGAAGGCATTTGCATGGCAGGTGCAATTCAAAAACAGCTTAAGTTCGTTTTTCTGCGATGAAAATTCGAGATCGGAAATCCGCGTTCTCGGTATTAGCCGATACACATTTGAAAAATCGATTTCATCAATTGGCGTTTCAAATCGTACAATATATCCACCATCAAACCGCCCCATTTCCCAGGTCACCGCATTTTGAAAAGGCAAAACAATACGAGAAAAGTTTTCATGTTCCCCAGACCTAGCGATAATTGTTTGGGAGTATGCTGGAAAAGAAACCAACAACAATAAAACTATTTGAACGATCCGTTTCATGCGGCCTCGGTTTTCACGTCTTTTAGAGCTTCTTCCAGTTCGCTAAAACTTGGGCGACTATGACTTGGCGTATTCTGCCTGCCGACTTCTATACAAATGTTTGTCGAATGATTATGTAGATTTGCCACTAAGACTACTCGAATTAGGCCATAAAAGTGTGAATCCTCCTCTACAACAGACTGTACTTTTGCAGCGAATGGACCCATCAATCCATAAGCTAAAAATACACCCAAAAAGGTACCAACGAGAGCGCCGCCGATGAGTTTCCCAAGAACTTCCGGCGGTTGGTCGATAGACGCCATTGTTTTGATAACGCCAAGAACCGCGGCAACAATTCCAAGTGCAGGAAGGCCATCCGCAAGTGATTGCATAGCGTGGCTTCCGTGCATCGCATGGTGTAAATTGGCCTCCATGCGCTTCTCAAGCACTTCTTCTACTTGATGCGGGTCATCATAATTCATCGATGCCGAGCGAAGGGTATCACAAATGAGTGCAACAGCCTCTTTGTCCGACAGGATTTTCGGGTATCTTGTGAAAATTGACGATGTTTCTGGTGCTTCTATGTGCTCCTCAAGCCCAACGGGGTTTTGACGAGCCAAACGAATAAGTTCAAAAAGCAGGCAAAGCATATCTCGATAGTCTGAGTGCTTCCACTTAACGCCTTTGAAGACCTTTCCAAGATCTTTGATTGTAGATTTCGCGCCGGCTCCATCGTTAGAGATCAAAAATGCGCCAGTACCTGCGCCACCAATCATCATAAACTCGAAAGGAAGAGACTTCAGGATAATTGACATCTTACCGCCAGCGGCGAGATATCCCCCAAATACCATAACAAATATGACTATGATTCCAATAATTCCCAGCATAGCGTAAATCGATCCATTTCAGTTTTGTTGCACTCACTATGGCAAAAGGGTGTTAAGAATGTTTTTCGATTACAGGCCTTCTCGAGGAACATTGGCATTTCGGCCAGCCAGAATGACGCTAATCGCATAGGCGGTTTCTGGTTTGAGCCCCGCCAGAATATCCGCCGCGGCATCTGGCTTCATTCGCACGAGGAAACCCGATGAAAAGTTTGGATCCATTTCTTCGAAAAGCGCGGCGGCATCTTTTGACTTCATGTTTTCATACATCGCGGTTAACTGGCCTAAATCCGATTCTGATGCGGAGTCCGCTCGTACTATAGTGGCGTCCAGCGCCAATTCCGCCTCGATGAGTTCGGCCAAACTCTCAGAATATTTTTTCTCTGCCAACTCGAGAGCGACCATACGATTCTCAAGCGCGAGTTCTCTGTTCATGACGCGTTCTTCTCGTGAACTTAGGTCAGAAAGCAAATTTGCAATACCAGCACTTGGTTCGCACAAAGCTGATTCCCCATCACTCTCATTTGCACGAAGCGCTTCAATTTCCTTAGCTATGGCGATGCCGGTTCCACCACCGAGCCTTAATACTCCCGACATTACAAAAAGCGCCGAAACAATGAAAAGAGCGTAGCGGCCTTGCCTCGCTTTCCTCTTTTTCGGAGTTGAACGCTTGCTCGCCGTCATGCGGTAGTCTCCTCTTTTGGTTTTTGACTGTGCCGCAAAAACTGAAGATCCTCATACTCAACGGCTTTCTCATCATCCTTCGGGCGCAACTCAGGCTCAGACGCTTTTGGTAAGTCGTGCAAGGAAGCAACGAGAAGTTCCAAATGTTGCGCGGATTTTTCAGCACGCGTCGTTAACTCTAATAGTGAAGAAGTGGAAGAAATTGCGGCGTTTTGGGCTTTGGATAGAGTTTTGGTCATATCGTCAACTTGGGTCGACATCAAAGCCACGGCACCACCCACTCCATGCTCCAAATCATTGAATTTTTTGAGTCGGCGGGAAAGTACGATGCAGTAGATAGCGGAGCCAAGGGCGCCAGCGATGAGTAATATGTCGGCAATAAGTGTCATAGGAACCTCCTAATTTAAAACAAATTCCATGATGAGAAGATCCCGGACGTGTCCCTCGCCAGTTACCATTTGAATACGACGCAGCATCTGCGCGCGTAGCTTAATAAGCGAGGCCGGGCTCTCAAGTTCGGTGATATCAACTGCCCGAAGATAACTATTTAGGACGTCAACAATGCGCGGAACCAATCGCGTAACGTCCGCAACGCTTTTTGGCTCAACTTCGATCTGAGCCGTAAAGCGAAGATGCTTTGATCTGCCCGGACCACCCAGTGAAATGAGCAACGGATCTAGAGGAACAAACTCAACATTGGGAAGCGCATCTATTTCCACATGTTCAATTTCCGGATCATCGCTTGGCTGGCCAAAAATCATCCCTGTTTTTACGGCAGCAAAGCCACCGCCTCCCCCCAGAAGCAATAGGACCAAACCTATGACCATAGGTTTCTTGGAGGACTTTTTCTGTTCGTTCTCGCCAGGAGGCTGCTCTTTGTCGGCCATGTCATCACCATTAAGTTTCAACATGTTCCTTATAGGCAGACGAAAACTAACCGATTGTTAAGGCTGTTCGCAGAAAGTCATTTTTGAAGAAGTGGCAGAAGCCCTGAATAAAGGAATATCAATTTGCAACAGCTCCTGTCTGTTTGGTTTTCTCTCAACCCGCGCCGCCAAATAATGGTCGTCGTCTCTACTGTGGCTATGTTCGCGGCGATTCTGGGGCTCTCTCGTATTGCCGCAAATCCCGGAATGGCCCTCTTGTATGCAGGCGTCGAAGCAAATGCGGCAGGGGATGTAGTCGAAAGCCTTGAGCAGCGCAATGTTGACTACGAAGTCCGAGGGGAATCGATTTATGTCGATTCGAGCCGCCGCGATGAGTTGCGCATGACGCTTGCGGCAGAAGGGCTTCCTGCCAATAGTACTAAGGGCTACGAACTCCTTGATACGCTGTCCGGATTCGGAACGACGTCGCAAATGTTCGATGCTGCTTATTGGCGCGCAAAAGAAGGGGAATTAGCGCGGACAATTCTGGTCAGCCCGAATATTCGATCCGCGAGAGTTCACCTTTCAAACTCATCATCACAACCTTTCCGACGCGACACGAGCCTTTCAGCATCTGTGACGGTTTCCAGTCAAGGCGCGGGTGTGGACGGTGCACAAGCGCGGGCGTTAAGAAATTTAGTGGCATCAGCGGTTGCGGGTCTTACTCCCGAAAATGTGTCAATCATCGATGCGCGCGCCGGAGTGATTATCGGAGCCGATGATTCGCTGTCTGGCGGGAGTTCATCGGACGATAAAGCCCTTGAAATGCGCCGAAGTGTGGAGCGTATTATTGAGGCGCGGGTTGGGGTCGGAAAAGCTATTGTAGAAGTAAGCGTCGAGACGGAAACCGACAGTGAATCCATTTTCGAGCGGACTTTCGATCCTGACTCTCGGGTTGCAATCAGCACCGACACAGAAGAACGCTCCACAAATTCAAATGAAAGTGGATCCGGTAGTGTTACTGTTGCGAGCAATCTTCCTGCAGGAGATGCGGAAGCTGGTGGCGATACCAGCACCAGTCAAAACAGTGAAATCCGGGAGCGCACAAATTACGAAGTTTCCGAAGTTAAGCGGGAAATCCTAAAGGTTCCTGGAGCAATAAAGCGCTTAAGTGTCGCTGTATTGGTCGATGGATTGCGAACTATTGAAGCAGATGGAAGCGAGAACTTCCAACCCCGTAGCGACGAAGAAATTGCATCCCTGAGAGACCTTGTCGCATCAACCGTGGGCTTCAACGAATCACGTGGGGATACCATAACGATCAAATCCATGGCCTTTGAGCCGCTTGCCGACGTTGGCACCGAGGCCACAATTTCAACGATTACATCCTTGGGTGTCAACGTTATGACGGTTATTCAACTGGTGGTCCTTGGCCTTGTTGCAATTATTTTAGGGTTGTTTGTCGTAAGGCCAATTTTAACCAGCGGCACCCTTGAAATCGCCAGTAGTGCGCCGCAGCCAGTTATCGCACCGCCAATTCCCCCAATGCCCAGTTTTGACCTTTCGGTACCACCCGCCTTAAATGGAGAGATCGACGATAACAGCTTCTCTTCTCCCGCGATGTCGACCGTTACTGATTTTGACCTGCCCGATTTAGGGGGGCTCCCTAGTCTCCCAATGGCCTCCGGCTTCGCGGGGAACTCTATGAATGAGTTGGATTCCGATGATCCCGTCGCGAGGCTTCGAGAAATGATTAAGGAGCGCCAAGAGGAAACCGTCGCAACCCTGAAAAGCTGGATGGAAGACGAGGAAACCGCGTAATGTCAAAACCGTTTAAATTTGAAGTATTCGAAAGCGGCAAGGTTTTGCCTCACGTGCAAGACGACGCGCTTGATTTTTCGTCCCTAGAAGAAACAAGACTTGAGGCTTTCGAGCAAGGCTACAAAGCGGGTTGGGACGATTCTCTTTCATCGCATGTTTCTGATCAGGAGAGAGTTTCTTCCGATTTCGCCCGAAACCTCAATGAACTCGCATTTACGTACCACGAAGTAAGGGCCACTATCTTAAAATCGTTAGAGCCACTCCTACGAGAAATGGTCGCCAAGGTCCTTCCAAAAATGGCGAAAAGTGCGATTGGTCCACTCGTCGCCGATCAAATTATTGAGATGGCCGGAACGCAAAGCTCGATCCCAGTAGAACTCGTCGTTGGACCTATGAACAGGCAAGCGTTGGAAAAACTGGCGGCAGGTCAAGATAGTCTTCCCCTCAAAATAATTGAGGAAGAATCCTTGGGTGACGGGCAGGTCTATATCCGCATTGGGGAAGCGGAGACCCAAGTGGATTTGGACGGGTTACTCGACGGGTTTTCAAGCGCCTTGGACGGTTTTTTTGAAACGGAAGATAAGGAAACAAATTATGGATAGCTCTTCGGTCGACGGCAAGAAAGGTAACCCTTTCACAAAGGTACCTATTGAAATCACTGTTTCGGTCGGAAAAGCCCGCCCATTGGTGAAAGACTTACTACTTCTGGATCAAGATTCCATCCTTGAACTCGACAGAACAATCGACCAGCCCGTCGAATTGTTTGTCGGCAATCGACTCATAGCAAAAGGTGAGCTTCAAGAACTGGAGGGCGACAAGGCCGGACAGCTTGCTGTTCGCCTGACGGAAGTTATCAATATTCAGGAAAGCCTCTAGGATCATGAATTTTAAAACAGTTTGGGCGATGGGGGCCGCAACCGTATTCTTGGTTGTTTTAAATCAGCCCGCCTTCGCCCAAGAGTTATCCCTCTCACTGGGGGACGATGGCTCGATTGCGGCTCGAAGCGTTCAACTGATCGCTTTAATAACGATCTTAAGTATCGTTCCGGGTCTAGCAATTATGGTAACCTGTTTCCCATTTATTGTGACTGTTCTGTCAATACTTCGACAAGCAATTGGCCTACAACAATCTCCTCCTAACATGTTGATCGTGAGTTTAGCGCTTTTTTTGACATACTTCGTCATGGAGCCCGTTTTTACAGAAGCCTGGATCAAGGGAATTTCGCCATTAATTGAAAACCAAATACCAATGGAAGAAGCTTTCAGGGAAGCTATGGCGCCTTTTAGAGAATTCATGGCGGGCCGAATTGATGACGAAACGTTTAATTCTCTCGCAGCTTTACGGCCTGACGCGGTTCTTGGCGAAAGCACACAGGACCACCCATTGTCGCTGCTCGTGCCATCTTTCCTGCTGTCGGAAATTGAACGTGCGTTCGAGATCGGATTTTTGGTTTTCCTACCATTCCTAATTATCGATCTTGTGGTGGCTGCCGTGCTTATGTCGATGGGTATGATGATGGTTCCTCCAGCCGTTGTGTCCCTCCCATTCAAGCTGGCATTCTTCGTGGTTGCAGATGGATGGACCTTAATTTCGACATCTCTTGTGAGGGGATATTTTTGAGAAATTTGAGGTAATTTACGCGCCAGATAATACCAGAATATCGCACGACTGATCCTACTATTAGGTCCAGAGATATCGGCGTCGAAATCGTTTCCACCTCAAAAACGGGCATTGTACCCTAACCCAACCAAGGCTTTTCTTGAGAAAGAGGCACATCCTCAAGGAGAAGTTTTGAGTCTGTTTGTCCTCATTTCGAAGAAAAAACTCAGCTATGTAGGCACGATTTAAGGACGAACGGATCGTATCGATGATCAAAGAGCAATATATTTCCTTTAAGTCCGCTGACATATGCCGGTGGCACGGATGATCTCGGCAACGTTCGCAAAGACTAGGGAAATTATCGGATCCGAAGAGACGCGAGCGCTAGACGTCGACCCTACTCTTCAAGAGAAGCGTACGCGTCGCTACACAATTGGAGCGCAGGTCGTATTGACCGCTGACGAGGCCCGGTTCAGAAGCTAAACGTCTGTTGGGCGATGTAGCGCGTGGTGATGACCCGTCCGGTAATAGACAGGCCCACCGACAAGCCCCAACTGTCGCGGTACTTTGTGAGCGTTTAATTCGTGATTACGCAGAGCGGCACTGCAAACCATCCACGGTGAGAGATTATCGAAGCAATTTAACCCGCTTATTGATCCACGCAATCGGCCCCATGTGATTGAAGGAGTCACGCGCCCCGATATTGACGCATTGCACCTCAAGGTTAGCGATAAAACGCCCTACCAAGCGAACCGTATGCTGGCTGTGTTATCCAAACTATTCAACACTGCCGAAGATTGGGGGCTTCGCACCGAAGGCACCAAGACTTGCGCGACACCATCGGCGATGCCTATCGCGCCTTCTTTGAGAAAATCAGTTACTGCACCACAATCAACGACAGCAACCGCGCCCGCGGGCCTATTCATCCAATTTGGCAGGCGGTGCAAGAACGGGTTGAAAGCGGGCTTCTAGCCTCGGTCCGCAATGGCGATAACGAACTAGCCTCCCTTGTCGAAGCCGCACTGAAAGACCTGCGAAACCCATAGAATATTTACTTAGGCCATCCAGGAGCCCCTGAGGTTGATCGGAAAATGCGTAAATACCTAACTGGGCCACGTGACCCAGAAGCGCAAAAAGTCGGTGATAGGATTGCCGATACACTAACAAGCGCGACAACAGTTCGAATAGCCGAAGCTGCAGTTCCGTTATCACCCGATCAGGAAGCTGCAAAGGGTGACGGAGCCTCTGCACAGATGGCCGAGGTGTCATTACAGAACCGTATCCAAAATTTCATTAGTGCGACTGCTCGAAAGGTCTGGGCGGTTTCATCATCGAAGGCCGTGGTCGCCGTTAATGCGGTGATCAGTGCAGACGTGATAAGTTGGATCACTGGCAACAAACTGTTGATCGTCAAGTTTTACGAAACGATCACAACTCAATGCCCCTATTGGTTCGACGCCATTATGAAGACAATCTCTCGAACACTCATGTAACTCGAATGGTCGAACCAAGCCCAGCAGTTCACGAGCTCGGAAACCTATATACCGCAACATCTGCTTTGGTGAAGTTGATTTGCGTCATAAGCACTGGGTGCAAACGGCAGTTTAGGTCCGATAGCAGCCAAGAACAAGTCAACCTTAGAACAACGAATGTCTTGTAGCGCCACTATCAAAGCGATTCGGCGAGTCGGTCTCGTTGCTAAACTGCACCGCTAGATTTGTCGACTTTCTCAATCCTACTGCTTCCGGCGGAAAGTCACCCTCACGCAGAACCTATTGAGCACAAGCACTAACCATTGATTAATTTAGATAAAATGGTGAGCCGGTCGGGATCCGAACCCGAGACCTACTGATTAAAAGTCAGTTGCTCTACCAACTGAGCTACCGGCCCACACTTGTCGGGCTTCTCTAAGTTTGTGGAGCGCTGGGGTCAAGCCTCTTTTCACACTTTTCCGTCGGATTGCTGGTAAATCTTTTTCAGGGGGTCTATATCGCCCTTATGACACAGGCTTTTCCAATGGATTCCCTTCCTTTCATGAAAATGCACGGGCTGGGAAATGATTTCGTAGTTATCGATTCTCGTGGGCGCACACCCGTTGTGACGCCTGCTTTGGCGCGTGCATTAGGGCATCGGCACCTTGGTGTGGGATTCGATCAATTGGCTGAAATCCTCGACAGTAAGGATTCGGACGTTGAGTTGGTGTTTTATAACGCTGATGGGTCCACTGCAGGGGCCTGCGGGAATGCCACACGTTGTATT
This sequence comes from Falsihalocynthiibacter arcticus, assembly GCF_000812665.2. GTDB lineage: Bacteria > Pseudomonadota > Alphaproteobacteria > Rhodobacterales > Rhodobacteraceae > Falsihalocynthiibacter > Falsihalocynthiibacter arcticus. Next base: position 1,479,768 of record NZ_CP014327.1, on the reverse strand, counting down.
GCCCGACATTTGATGGCCGAATCTGGTGCCTCAGACGTGACTCTGCGCACCGAGCGCGGTGTGCTTTTGGGCGAAGACGCGGGCAATGGCCTCACGCGGATCAACATGGGCGCGCCGCTCCTAAACTGGAACGACGTGCCGATCGCGGAAAATATCGACACATTAGGCCTCCCCATTGACGGCAATCCCACCGCCACGGGCATGGGCAATCCACATTGCACCTTTATCGTTGAGGACGCGGACGCCATTGATCTGGAAACTCTCGGCGCGAAGTTTGAGCAGCACCCCCTTTTCCCCGAGCGCACCAACGTGCAGTTCATCTCGCTTCTTGCCCCTGATCGCATCCGAATGCGGGTCTGGGAGCGCGGCGTGGGCGTCACGATGGCATCGGGTTCAAGCAGTTGCGCAAGTGCGGTCACCGCCGCCCGCCGTGGCCTCACTGGGCGTCGTGCGGAGGTTGTGCTTGACGGTGGCGAACTCCAAATTGACTGGCGCGACGATGGTGTCTGGATGACGGGCGCGACCATGCATGTCTTTGACGCCAGCCTAAACCGCGCGTTTTTGGATACCGTCAAATGAGTATCCCCAATTTCATCGCGCCAAAATTCACGACCCTTGGCTGTCGCCTCAACGCCTATGAAACCGAGGCGATGAAGGAATTGTCTGAAGCGGCAGGCGTTCAAAACGCCGTCATCATCAACACCTGCGCGGTCACGGCGGAAGCTGTCCGCAAAGCGCGGCAGGAAATCCGCAAATTACGCCGCGAAAACCCAGACGCGAAATTGATCGTGACGGGTTGTGCGGCGCAAACCGAACCCGCCACCTTTACCGCCATGCCCGAAGTCGACATCGTGATCGGCAATACCGAAAAAATGCAGGCCGAGACTTGGGCGTCGATGGCCCCCGATTTCATCGGCCAAACCGAGGCGGTACAGGTCAACGACATCATGGCCGTCACCGAAACCGCGGGCCATTTGATCGACGGCTTCGGCACCCGCAGTCGCGCCTATGTTCAGGTCCAAAACGGCTGTGATCATCGCTGCACCTTCTGCATCATCCCCTATGGCCGCGGCAATTCGCGCTCCGTTCCTGCGGGCGTTGTCATCGACCAAATCAAACGCCTCGTGCAAAAAGGCTACAACGAGGTGGTGCTGACGGGCGTTGACCTCACCAGTTGGGGCGCCGATTTGCCCGCCACGCCGAAACTTGGCGATTTAGTGATGCGCATTCTCAAACTGATCCCCGACCTGCCCCGCCTTCGGATCAGCTCGATTGATTCCATCGAAGTGGACGACAACCTAATGCAGGCCATCGCGACCGAACCGCGCCTGATGCCGCATCTTCACCTTAGCTTGCAAGCGGGCGACGACATGATCCTCAAGCGCATGAAACGCCGCCATTTGCGCGACGATGCGATTGCCTTTTGCGAGGAAGCCAAACGTTTGCGCCCCGAAATGACCTTCGGCGCAGATATCATCGCGGGTTTCCCCACCGAAACTGAGGCGATGTTTGCTAACTCCCTTAAAATGGTGACGGACTGCGATCTAACGTGGCTCCACGTCTTCCCCTATTCCGCCCGCGAAGGCACCCCCGCCGCGCGGATGCCCGCCGTGAATGGCAACGCGATCAAATCCCGCGCCGCGCGTCTTCGCAAGGCTGGCGACGAACGGGTTGCCCTGCACCTCGCGGCGCAAGTTGGAAAATCGCACTCTATTCTGCTGGAAAACCCCCATATGGGCCGCACCGAGCAATTCACCGAGGTGCATTTCGACGCTCCGCAAATCGAGGGCCAAATCGTTCAGGCGACGATCCTCGGCGTGACGGGAAATCAGCTTACCGCATGAAACCCCTCCTCTATTCCTTTCGCCGCTGCCCCTACGCCATGCGCGCCCGCCTTGCCCTTGCCTCCGCGCAAATCCCCTGCGAACTCCGCGAAATACTGTTGCGCGACAAGCCTGAAGCCATGCTTGAGGCCTCCCCCAAAGGGACCGTACCGGTTTTGATTCTGCCAAACGGCGTGGTCGACGAGAGCCTCGACATTATGATCTGGGCCTTGTCGCAAAACGATCCCGAGGGCTGGCTCAACGGTCAAGCGGAGGCTCTCGCGCTGATTAAGCGCTCTGATGGCCCGTTTAAATCCGCGCTGGATCGTTACAAATACGCGACCCGCTATGAGGGCGTCGATTCCACCGAGGAGCGCACAAAAGCCTCCCTGTTTCTACAAGACCTAAATACGCGACTGGCCCACACCCCATATCTTTTGGGCGAGCACCCAACACTCGCCGACATGGGCATTGTCACCTTCGTGCGCCAATTCGCCAATGTCGATCGCGTGTGGTTTGACGCACAGCCTTGGCCCGATTTGATCCGCTGGCTAGAAACATTTCTGGCCTCGCCCCGCTTTGCCCATATTATGGTGAAACACCCCGTTTGGATGCCAGATACGGCGGGTATCGACTTCCCATAAACCGGCTCTGCGTAAATCCAACTTGCGACCGACTGTATTTTGAGGTGACACTGGTCCAAAATCGACAAAGGACGCAGAATGCACCCGAATCCCATTTTCCACGACGCCAGCCTTGAGCAAAACCTCGGGTTCGCCCGTGAGCGCGGGTTTGGCACCCTTGCGATCAATGGCGAAGACGGCCCCTTATTGGCGCATATCCCGTTTTTAATTTCCGACGATGGTAAAACCGTCGAGCTGCATCTGGTGCGCTCCAATCCCATCGCCCGCGCGCTTTCTAATCCCGCACAGGCTGTGGTTTCCGTCGCGGGACCAGATAGTTACATCTCCCCCGATTGGTACGAGATCGACGAACAAGTTCCCACGTGGAACTATATATCCGTCCACCTGCGTGGCACACTCGAAAAGTTAGAAGCGACAGAACTACGCGCCCACCTTGATCGCCTCTCCGCTGCAAACGAAGCCCGCCTGCTCCCCAAAACGCCGTGGAAGGCAGATAAAATGTCGCCCGAACCCCTTGAAAAGATGATGCGAATGATTGTCCCCTGCCGAATGACCATCGAAAACATCGACGGGACATGGAAACTCGGGCAAAATAAACCCACTGATGCGCGACACGCGGCGGCAAAAATGACCAAGGCCCATAACTTGGGGCATGAAACCAATACCCTTGCGGCGCTGATGCTCGGCTCCAACGACTAATATTCAAAGGAATTTTACATGGAACTTTTTTATAGTCCGACCTCGCCCTACGTTCGCAAAGTTATGGTCCTGCTGCATGAAACTGGGCGACTTAATGACGTGCAGCTGGTCCCGACGCATGGAACGCCCCTCGCCCCGGCCAAAGGATACGCCGCGCAAAATCCGCTCAGCAAAGTCCCCGCCCTTGCACGGCCAGACGGCGCAACCCTGTACGATAGCCGTGTGATTTGTCAGTATCTGGATGCCCGCGCCAAGAGCGGCCTTTATGGCAACGACAATTCGCGTTGGGATATTTTGACTCTTGAGGCCACCGCAGACGGAATTTTGGACGCAGCCATTTTGATGGTCTATGAAACGCGCCTCCGCCCCGTCGACAAACAATTTCATGACTATATCGAGGCCCAGTGGCACAAGATTGCAAACGCCATTGCCGCCCTAGAGGCGCGCTGGATTCCACATCTTGAAGGTCCAATCTCAATGGGGCAGATCGCCGTCGCCTGTGCGCTTGGCTATGTCGATTTTCGCCACGACGACCGAGGATGGCGCCAATCGGCACCACTTTTGGACGATTGGTATGCAGGATTCGCCGCTCGCGACTCAATGACGGCAACGATTCCCCCTAAATAGGTACGATTTTCGCGGCGAAAACCCCACAATCCACATTTATCTCTCAATCTGCGCCAGATTGACCGCTAGACGGGAACGAATTGGGCCGCTAAACACCGTTTTAAGCCTCCCGCGCATATGCGGGTGACGAACGTTTCTAGCTACCTAAGCTAAAAAATGGAGAGATACTCGTGTCCCACGCAGAAGATCACGAAGGCACACGCCGGGATTTCCTGTACTATGCGACAGCAGGTACAGCAGCAGTTGCGACTGGTGCCGCCGTCTGGCCGCTAGTCAATCAGATGAATCCCAGCGCAGATGTCCAAGCCCTAGCCTCAATTCGTGTTGATATTTCAGAGGTCGAAGTTGGTACGCAGCTGACAGTAAAATGGCGCGGTAAGCCCGTTTTCATCCGTCACCGTACCGAGACTGAAATCGAAGAAGGGCGTGCAGGCGATACGGCCGATCTTGTGGATCACCACGCACGCAACGCCAACATCCTTGATGTCGGGCCCCTCTCGGATCTGAATAACGCAGATGACGCGAACCGCACCTTGGACGAAGCCGGCGCATGGCTCGTGATGATGGGCGTTTGTACGCACCTTGGCTGTGTGCCTTTGGGCGACGGCGCAGGCGATTTTGACGGCTGGTTCTGCCCTTGTCACGGCAGCCACTACGACACAGCCGGTCGCATCCGCAAAGGTCCAGCACCCGAGAACCTTCCGGTTCCAGTCGCTGGCTTTGTAGACGAAACAACAATTCAACTCGGATAGGGAAAACGTAATGTCAGGAATTCCGCACGATCATTACGAGCCCAAGACGGGCTTTGAAAAATGGGTCCACGAGCGTCTGCCCGTAATTGGCCTTTTGTACGATACAATCATGATCCCCACACCCAAAAATCTAAACTGGATGTGGATCTGGGGTATCGTTTTGGCATTCTGTCTGGTGCTACAAATCATTACCGGCATCATTCTTGCGATGCACTACACGCCACATGTTGACCTCGCCTTCTCAAGCGTTGAGCACATCATGCGCAACGTGAATGGTGGCCATATGCTGCGTTACCTGCACGCAAACGGCGCGTCCCTGTTCTTTATCGCCGTGTATTTGCACATCTTCCGTGGCCTTTACTACGGTTCGTACAAATCCCCGCGCGAGATCACTTGGATCATCGGCATGCTCATCTATCTGATGATGATGGCGACCGGTTTTCTTGGCTACGTTCTTCCATGGGGCCAAATGTCCTTCTGGGGCGCGACTGTTATTACCGGCTTGTTCGGTGCGATCCCCTTCGTGGGCGAAGCCTTGCAAACATGGCTCCTTGGCGGGCCTGCGGTGGATAACGCCACGCTCAACCGCTTCTTCTCGCTACACTTCTTGCTGCCTTTCGTGATTGCTGGCCTTGTGATCGTTCACATCTGGGCGTTCCACACAACGGGCAACGGCAACCCCACAGGTGTTGAAGTACGTCGCGGTTCCAAAAAAGAAGCTGAAGCAGATACGCTTCCGTTCTGGCCCTACTTCGTGATCAAAGACTTCTTTGCTCTCGCGGTTGTCCTAACTGTGTTCTTTGCGGTCGTTGGCTTCATGCCAAACTACCTCGGCCACCCTGACAACTACATCCCTGCGAACCCCCTTGTGACACCTGCGCACATTGTTCCTGAATGGTACTACCTGCCCTTCTACGCGATCCTGCGGGCCTTCACGGCGGATGTTTGGGCTGTTCAACTGACTTCTGCCCTCACAGGCGGCATTGTTGACGCTAAGTTCTTTGGTGTGATCGCAATGTTTGGCGCGATCTTTGTGATGGCTCTGGCCCCTTGGCTCGATACATCCAGCGTGCGTTCTGGTCGCTTCCGTCCCATGTTCAAATGGTGGTTTGCCCTTCTGGCCCTCGATTTCTTGGTCCTGATGTGGGTTGGTTCCCGTGATACAGAGTTCCCACATGACTGGATCTCGCTCATCGGTGCCACATATTGGTTCGCGTATTTCCTCATCATCCTGCCGCTCCTTGGCGTGATCGAGAAACCACTCCCAATGCCTGACACCATCGAAGACGATTTCAACGCCCACTATCCCAAAGATGCGTCCGACGCATCTGCGGCGAAGTGAGAAAGGATCAGAGAACAATGATCAAGAAACTCACCCTTTCCGCCTTTGCTGCTGTCATTTTATCAGCAGGATCGGCTTTCGCAGCGGGCGACGAAGCCAGCATCCATGATGCGGATTTCTCTTACGAAGGTCCCTTTGGTAAATACGACCAAAACCAACTTCAACGTGGCCTCAAGGTTTACACTGAAGTTTGTTCGGCCTGTCACGGCTTGCAATACGTCGCTTTGCGCACCCTTGGGGACGCAGGCGGCCCTGAGCTTCCCGAAGAGCAGGTTCGCGCCTATTCCACTCAGTTCGAAGTTTTCGATCCTGAGTTGGATGACTTCCGCGAAGCCAAACCTTCCGATCACTTCCCCGCTTCGGGTCTTGAAAACGCCCCTGATCTCTCGCTCATGGCCAAAAAACGCGCTGCGTTCCACGGCCCATACGGCACAGGGCTCAACCAGCTTATTCAGGGCATCGGTGGACCAGAATACATCGCCGCTCTCCTCACCAGCTACACAGGTGAAGAAAAAGAAGAAGCCGGATCGACGTTCTATGAAAACACCGCCTTCCCTGGTGGCTGGATCGCGATGGCTCCCCCTCTTGCCGGCGAAGATGTTGATTTCGACGACGGTCACAGCAACGAAATCCACCACGAAGCCGAAGATGTTGCGGCCTTCTTGATGTGGACTGCAGAGCCAAAAATGATGGCCCGCAAGCAGGCTGGCTTCGTCGCCGTGCTGATGCTTTTGCTTCTGTCCGTGCTTCTGTATCTGGTCAACAAAAAGATTTGGGCGCCCTACAAACGCAAACACTAGGCTGTTTCAAAGTTTAAAAAGTTTAAAAAGCGTCCTTTTCGAAGGGCGCTTTTTTTAAAATCTAGACCCCAAGATAGGCCGCAAGCTCTGCGGGCGGATCATCCAACGCGTCCTGCGTGTCCATCGGTGGCAACGCATTGCCCCCCGCCACCAGCACGGTTTTCTGCGCGATCCGACGGGCATCTTCGGGGTCGTGGGTGATCATCAAAAGCGTCGCGCCCGTGTCGTTGGCAACGTCACTCACAAGCTGCAACATCTCGCGTTTAAGCGCGGGTCCAAGCGCCGAAAACGGCTCATCCAACAGCATCAATGGACGGGCCCGCAGCACCATCCGCGCGATCGCCACACGCGCCATTTGCCCCCCCGAAAGTTCCGCCGGTTTGCTCTCGGCTTTCGCCTCCAACCCTACTTGTTCCAACGCCTCTGCAACCCGCGCGCTCTCCTCCTTGGACAACCGCAAATCGGGCCGAAGCCCAAGCCCCACGTTCTGGGCAACGGAGAGATGCGGAAACAGGTTGTTGTCCTGAAACAAGATACTCATGGGCCGCGCACCCGGCCCTAATGAGGCCAAATCCTGCCCCTGCCAAAAGATCTTTCCCGTCGTTGGCGCAAGGAAACCAGCGACCGCAGAAATTAGCGTCGACTTCCCCGCACCAGAAGGCCCGATCACCGCAACATGATCGCCAGTTTCGATCTCAAAATCGGCCTTTAAGGCGAAACTCCCCTGCATTAGGGTCACATTGTCAAAGCGGAGCATCGGTGCGCCCTCCTCGGTCAAACAGATAAAAAACACCCAGTGAAAGTAGCATCAACAACAGCGCAGCCCCCGCCGCATCGGCCATACGGTAGGCCCCCATCAAGTCATAAAGCGCCAAAGGCAGTGTCGCGCGCGCAGGGTCCGCAAACAGCGCGACCACGCCCAAATCCCCCATCGAAAGCGCTGCGGCCAGCCCTGCGACAAAGCCAATCGGACGCGCCAAACGCGGCGCTTCCAACAATCGAAAACGTGCAAATCCCTTCAGGTCAAGGCTCTGTGCCAAAGCCCCAAACCGCGCGTCACAGGCCTCAACCGCTGGCAAGAAAACCCGCATCGCAAACGGCAATGCCACGATCGAATTCACCAAGGCCGTAATCGGCAACGCCCAATCCTGCGGACTCGCAAATTCAAAGATCACAATGAACAATCCCGCTCCCATAACAAGTGGCGAAACCGCGACTGTCAGATAGCCAATAGCCTCCCCCAAACCACGCGCCGTCCCCCGCAAACGCGTCACCCAAAACGCCAGTGATAGCCCAAACACAACGGTCAAGCCTGTGGTCGCCATCGACACCAAAAAGGAGCGCCCCGCAGCCTGCCACACCGAAAGCGGCAGCGAAAAAAACCTCGGAACCCCGTCAATCACAATCATCGCCAGCGGCAGCCCCAAGAAGAGAGACGTCATCAAAAGCCAGACACTATCCCCCACATGCGAACTCCCTGTCGCATAATGATTTACCATACGATCAAATCCCCCGCCCACAGATGCAGCCCGCGCCAAACGCCAAGCCAAGAGAGCCGCGCAGCCCGACAGAGCAACTTGCAAAATCGCCAGAAGCGCGGCTTTGCTCAGGTCGAAATCAAAGCGGAAGGCATGATAAATCGCGAGCTCAAGCGTCGTTGATTTTGGCCCGCCCCCGATAGCAAGCGCGACCGCGAAACTCGTTGTGCAGATGAGAAAGATAATCGCGAAGGCCCCAGGAACAACCTCTGCGAGCATTGGATATTCAAGGAGTCGTCTACGATCTCGCGCTTTACATCCAAGGGACGCCGCGAGGCGAAATTGTTCCGACGGGATCGCCAACCACCCTTGCAGGATCAGACGCACAGCAAGCGGCAGATTAAAGAACACATGCGCAAGAACCACGCCGTGCAAACCGTAAATATGAATCGGTGCGATTCCGAATTGCCCCAGAAGCCAACTCACAATTCCCGAGCGCCCAAAAACTGCCAGCAACCCAAGAACAGCAACAATAACTGGAAGCACGAAAGGCGCGCCAAGTAAGGTGATCAACACCCGCCGCCCAAAGAACGACCGCCGCGCCAACGCCCGCGCTACGGGGATTGCCAAAATCACGCTAAAAAACGCGGAGAGAAGCGCCTGTTTGACCGTAAATGTCAGAGCGGAAATGTCTGCCTCGTTAATCGTGCTGCCGGCTTCTGCGCGCCACGCGACAATGCCAACGGTGCCAAAGCACAAGAATAGAATGAGAGCAGCCACCGCCGCCCCCACCCAGAACCCTATGCCGCGTTGGCGCTTTATTTTGACAGAGAGAGACGCCATTCCTCAAGCGCTCCGTCCCGTTCAGCTTGCGCATCCCCAGCTGCAAAAAGCAGCGCCTCTGTTGGGATGGTCAAAGTTTCAAACCCCTCAGGCAGACCGTCATCCGGCGTCACCGCGGGGTACATCCAATTGGTTGTCGGAATGATCGACTGAAACGCATCGCTCACCATAAACGCCAAAAATTCATCGGCCAAATCCGAGTGATCGGTATGCGCAACCTTGGCCGCGACCTCAACTTGCAAGTAGTGTCCCTCTTCAAAAGGCGCAGCACTTTTGCTGGCGTCCTCTTCCGCGATCAAATGATAGGCGGGGCTGGTCGTATAGGACAAAACCATATCGGCCTCGCCTTCAAGGAACATGCCATAGGCCTCGGACCAGCCTTTGGTCACGGTGATAATATTGTCCGAAAGCGCTTCCCAAATGGCGGGGGCTTCATCGCCATAGGCCGCCTTCACCCACATCAAAAGACCAAGGCCCGGTGTGGAACTGCGCGGGTCTTGGATAACGATTTTCAGATCGCTTGCTGCCAGCTCTTTAAAGTTTGCAGGAGGGGTGGAGATCTTTGTATTGTCATAGATAAACGCGAAATAGCCCCAATCATAGGGGATGAACATTGTGTCTTCCCACTCGATTGGTAAGTCAAACGCGACGCCCTCCTGCCCGTGCAACGCAAAGAGACCCGTTTCCGCCGCAGCCGCCGTCAAATTCGTGTCTAATCCAAGGACAATGTCAGCTTTTGTTCGCACGCCTTCAAGACGGACGCGCGCCAAAAGGGCGGCACCATCGCCCGCACCAACCAGTTTCAAGTCGCATTCGCATTGCGCTTCAAACGCTTTCTCAATCGCCGGACCCGGCCCCCAATCGGACACAAAACTATCGTAGGTATAAACTGTCAGCTCTTGGGTATCCGCCGTGGCCGCGCTGGCCAAAACGATACCCGCTGCAATCATGGAATATTTCATTCGTATTCTCCATCATGCGACGGGCGGATGAAGGGGGAGAATCCCAGACCTTCCCTCCGCCGATCTTAATCGGTTCAGGTTCAACGGGTCCACTTTCGTATCTCAGCCACTAAGGCCCCCCGAGGTAAGACCACACCTATTGATCTGATTGCATTGGTGCAAGGCATATCCACTTGAGCCAAACGCAGGGGACATGTACAGATCAGAGCAAAGGAGCCGCATATGTCGATGAACAGTTTTGGACACCTCTTTCGAGTCACAACTTGGGGTGAAAGCCACGGACCCGCCCTTGGGGCGACGGTTGACGGCTGCCCGCCCAATGTCGAAATCAACGAGGCGATGCTGCAAAAATGGCTCGACCTGCGCAAACCTGGTCAAAATAAATACACGACCCAGCGGCGCGAAGCAGATGAAGTTCGGATTCTGTCTGGCGTTTTTGAGGGGAAAACCACTGGCACGCCTATTCAGTTGATGATCGAGAACACCGATCAGCGCAGCAAGGACTACGGCGATATTGTCGAGAAATTCCGCCCCGGTCATGCCGATATTACCTACTATCAGAAATACGGAATTCGGGACCACCGTGGCGGCGGACGCAGTTCTGCCCGCGAAACGGCGGCGCGTGTAGCCGCAGGTGGGATTGCGCGCGCGGTTCTTGATATTTTGCTTCCTGATCTTAAGATCAAAGGATTCATGGTGCAAATGGGACCGCATTCCATTGACCGCGAAAATTTTGACTGGGATCAAATCGATCAAAACCCCTTTTGGACACCCGACGCGATATCGGCCAAAGATTGGGCAACCTACTTGGACGGGTTACGCAAATCTGGAAGTTCCGTCGGTGCGATTGTTGAGGTTGTGGCGCAGGGCGCGCCCGCAGGCCTCGGCGCGCCGGTTTATGCCAAGTTAGACACTGATTTGGCCGCCGCGATGATGAGTATTAACGCGGTAAAAGGCGTTGAAATTGGCGAGGGCATGCATGCTGCAGTACTGACAGGCGAAGAAAACGCCGACGAAATTCGTATGGGTTCGAACGGACCGGAATATACTTCAAACCACGCGGGCGGCATTCTGGGCGGGATTAGCACAGGCCAAGACCTCGTGGTGCGCTTTGCGGTCAAGCCAACATCCTCGATCCTCACGACCCGCAAAACAGTGTCTAAAGCAGGCGATGATACCGAAATCATCACCAAAGGCCGCCACGACCCCTGTGTCGGGATTCGCGCCGTTCCCGTGGGCGAAGCAATGATGGCCTGCGTGATTTTGGACCATTTTTTACTTCACCGTGGGCAAGTCGGCACGAACCAAGGGAAGATCGGCTAGGCTGCGATTCCCGCATCCAACAGAGCTTTGATTTCTTCCTCGCTGGTGCCAAGGGTGACGCGGCCAATTTCTGCGTCGCCTTTCAACACAACCAAAACAGACCGGCGTGGAATTTTCAGGCGACGAGCTAATTCGTCTTTTGAATATTGATCCCAATCAAAATACACGAACAATAGACCCGCATCATAGGCAGGATTTTCCGCTCGTAACTTTTGAATTACGCGGTTCTGCGCCGCGCAGGTGGTGCACCAATCCGTGGCGAAATCGATGAAAACAGTTTTCCCTTCGGCGAGGGCTTTGTCCACCAATCCGGGCGTATAAGCCACCGAACCAGAATTCGCTTGGGCGCTTAGGGGAAGCGTTGCCAAGGCGGCAGTGAAGGCAAGAAAATATCGTCTGTCCATTGGGACCTCCTAGATTGAAACGGAAAAATCAACGAGCCACGCGGGAAGGTTTTGCAACGCCCAGCGCTCGAGAATGATGTGAAGTTGGAAGTAGATTGCAGCGCCCACGAGGATAAAGGTGATCCCCATAATGACGCGCGACTTTGCCGCAATTCGGCGCATTAGAGCCTGTCGCTTAAGCAAGGTTGCGCGCGCGCCATAGGCCAACAGCAGGATCACTGTCGAGACTCCGAGGGCAAAACTCACCATAATCAACGTGGCCCAAACGAGGCTCTCTCCTTGGGTGGCAAGTGCAATCGCGCCGCCCAAGGTGGGTCCAACACAGGGACTCCAGACCGCGCCCAACAGTGCTCCGCCCCAGAACTGTCCCCAAAGCGACTCGCGATTTAAGCCGTCAATGTTTTGATCTGCTTTCAGTGAAAGGCCGGATGTCGCGCGGCTGAATTTATCGCCGAGTTTGGGCACCAGTAGAACTACGCCAAAGACCACCATCAACACCGCGCCGATACGGGCGACATCCTCTGGCAATATCCCCACCGCAAGGCCGATGGTGGAAAGCGCCACGCCAAGCACAACAAAGGTCAGCGACATGCCCGCAGCAAGGGCCAGTGGGCCGCGCGGGCTGGCCTGAAGGGCCGTCGCCAGAACAATCGGCAATACCGGCAAAACGCAGGGGTTGATCAACGTTAGAAGTCCCGCCAGATATCCAAAAACTAATTCCATATTTCGGAGCTAGCAGGTTTCAAACGCCCTGTCAGGCGCGCGCGGTAAGGGTCGCGTGTTTGTGAAGCTTCGTTAGATTGGTTTTTGGCGCGCGAGTTGAACCGCAAGAATGCCAAGCGAAATTATCACCACGCCGATGATGTCCCACATGCCCAAAGTTTCGCCCAGCATAACGGCCGCCACCGCCGCCCCTAGGAACGGATTGAGGAAATGGAATGTCGCTGCGCGGGTCATGCCAATGCGATCCACCAGCTTGAACCAAATGACCGTGGCCATCAGGCCCGGCACAAGAACGGTATAGGAAAACGCGGCAATGAGTTTGGGCGAGAAATTCACGGACATGTCTTCGCCAATCACAACGGAGGCAATCGCCAAAACAATCGCTCCGACAAACATTTGCAAGCCCACGATCATCATCACATTTCCACCAGACGACGCGCCTCGCATCGAGAGCGTGGCGACCGTAAGGCCGAGCACACCAACGATGCAATAGGCGACTCCGATCAGATCAACGCCACCACTCAAGCGCGTTCCGAGAATCAGAAATGTTCCAACAAAGCCCGCGGCGAGACCCACCACGGCCTGTTTGGGGAGGCGTTCCGACAGAAATACCCAACCCGCGAAGGCCACAAGAAGCGGCATTGTCGAGGCAATGATCGACGCGAAAGAGGCTTCAATGCGCTGCATCGCCATAAAGAACAGCCCGAGATAGAGCGCATTTTGGCAGAGACCGAAAACAAATGTCGATTTCCATTGTGTGCGGGTGAGGTGCCACGTTTGCCCCATCGCGCGGGCGATCAAAACACCCAAAATTCCTGAGATGAAAAACCGAAGCGAGAGGGAGGCCAAGGGGGCGCATCGGCAACAATGATCCGCGCCGATGTAAAGGCGGAACTCCATGCGAAGGCAAAAACAAGCCCCATCAACAAAGACCGAAAGTCCATCTGCGTCCCCTTTTGGAAATTTCGTGAAGCCAATAGAAAAGGGCCGCCAAAAAGGCGACCCTAAACAATTTCTGCGCCGCCACAAGGGCCGCACATCCATTTGAAACAGCTTAGCCGTTCACGCTATCTTTAAGCGCTTTTGCAATTGTCATTTTGACAACTTTGTCGGCTTCTTTTTGAATTTGCTCGCCAGTTGCTGGGTTGCGAACTGTACGCTCAGGACGCTCGCGGCAATAGATTTTGCCAACGCCTGGAAGTGTCACGGAACCACCAGCAGAAACTTCGCGTGTAATAATCGCGATTACGGCATCAAGTGCGCCGCCTGCGGATTTTTTGTCTGAGCCCATTTCCTCTGCGAGTGCAGCTACAAGTTGGGTCTTGGTCATTGGTTTTGCCATTTTATGGTCTCCTTGTTCTGCCCTTGATATTGGGCCTCATCGTCGGCATTTAACTGAATATTGTTGAACTACACAACGATTAGTGTCGAAAAAAGACACTTTTTTCTAAGTTTTTTTCAAAAAAACGACGGTAATTTACAAAAATGCCGTTTCATCGAAGCTTCTGAGCTTGCGAGAATGGATTTTCTCCAAAGGTTGCGAGCGCAGACTCTCCATGGCCTGTATCCCGATTTGGAGATGTCTGGCCACCTGAGTCTTGTAAAAATCGCTCGCCATACCGGGGAGTTTGAGTTCTCCGTGGAGGGGTTTATCCGAGACACAGAGCAGCGTTCCATAGGGAACACGGAAGCGAAAACCGTTGGCCGCAATGGTCGCGCTTTCCATATCTAGCGCAACCGCGCGCGATTGTGAGAGCCGTTGAACGGGGCCGGATTGATCGCGCAATTCCCAATTCCGGTTGTCTATGGTGGCGACCGTTCCTGTCCGCATAATCCGCTTCAAATCATACCCCTTTAGTTGGGTCACAGATTCGACCGCATCCTCAAGGGCGATTTGAATTTCGGCGAGGGCGGGAATCGGCACCCAAGGTGGAAGATCATCGTCCAAAACGTGATCTTCGCGTAGATATCCGTGCGCGAGAACGAAGTCGCCAAGGCTCTGGGAATTCCGAAGCCCCGCGCAATGTCCCACCATGAGCCACGCATGAGGACGCAGCACCGCAATGTGATCGGTGGCGGTTTTTGCATTGCTCGGCCCAACCCCGATGTTGACCAAAGTAATGCCCGAACCGTCTTTGCGTTTCAGGTGGTAGGTCGGCATCTGTGGGGACTTTTCGGGCGGGATGATCGGCGTGTGCGGATCAGTAATCACAACATTGCCAGTGGAGACAAAGGACGTGTACCCAGAGGACTTGTCGGCCAAGACCTTACGGGCATAGGCCTCAAATTCCTCCACATAGAATTGGTAGTTGGTAAACAGTACGAAGTTCTGGAAATGCTCAGCCCGAGTAGCGGTATAGTGTTGAAGGCGCGCCAAGGAATAATCGACACGTTGTGCAGTGAAGGGGGCCAAGGGGCCCGTGCCATCACTCGAAACCGTGTTGAACCCGTTGACGATATCGTCGTTTGTTGTAGCCAAATTGGGAACGTCAAACACATCGCGCAGGGGGAATCTCATCGCACCATCTTGAGGTACTGTCACATCCTCATCATTGGCGACGGCAAAATGCACCGGCATCGGAGTCGTCGAGATACCCACAGACACAGGCACGTTGTGGTTGCGAAGGAGCAGTCCGATTTGCTCAGTCAGATAGCCTTTGAACAAATCCGGGCGTGTGATTGTCGCGGCGTAGGTTCCAGGTTCGGCGACATAGCCAAAGGACAAACGGCTGTCGGAAAGCGCAAAACTGGTCGTTGTGATTCTAATCTCCGGGTAAAAGGCGCGGTATTTTGCATCGGGGCGCGGGCCCAAAACTTTAGAGCTAAATTTTTCGCACAAAAAGCTGGAGGCTTCTTGGTAGAGTTCCGTAAGACGTGCGACCGCTGCCTCCGCCGAGTCAAAGTTTTCGGGCCGAGCTGTCGGTGGTGTGTGGACTGGTAAATTCAAGTCTTCGGTTCTCATTCTTTATCCTCAATCAAATCGGTCAGTTCGAATTTTGTTACATCCACAAGGCCAAGATCGCTGATCCGTAACTCGGGGATCACAACCAACGCCAGCAAGGAATGCTGCATATACGCATTGTTCAGGGTGCAACCACAGTCCAACATCGCTTCGACCAATTTGTCAGCCTTCGCCGCCACGACTTTGGCAGGTAAATCCGACATAAGCCCAGCAATCGGAAGTTCGACCAAAGCCAGCTCCTTACCGTCCTGAAAAACAGTCACGCCGCCACCAACTTCGCCCAATCGGTTTGCAGCTGCGGCCATATTTGCGCGGTCCGTTCCAACGACAATCATATGGTGGCTATCATGCGCAACAGTCGAAGCAATAGCCATGCGGCCTTGATATTGGAAACCCGAAACAAAGGCATTGGTCACGCCGCCGGTGCCCAAATGACGTTCGACCAAAGCAATCTGGCAAACGTCTTGTGCTTGATCCCCTTCGATCAAACCATCAACCACCAAAAGATCCCGTGTTAGAGCCTTTGTCGGCGCTTGATTTTCAACCACGCCGATGACTTTAACAGTCACTGCATTTGCCCCTTCGGGAGCCTTGATTTCAAAATCTTCGGCGACACGGTCACGACCAAGGTTCACAGTTTGCCGCGCATGTGTGGGCCACTTAAGATGGGGGCAATCGACCTTGATCTCTCCATCCTGTGCCACGGTCACGCCACGCGCAATCACGCGGTCAATCGGCAGAGTTGTCAAATCGCTCGTGAGGATCACATCGGCCCGCCGTCCGGGTGCAATAGAGCCTAGTTCACGCTCCAAACCGAAATGCGTTGCCGTGTTAATCGTCGCCATTTGCAGCGCAATTACAGGATCACATCCGCAGGCAATCGCATGGCGCACCACACGATTCATGTGGCCCTCATTTACCAACGTCCCTGAATGGCAGTCATCGGTGCATAGAATAAAGCTGCGCGGGTCGAGGCCTTTTTCGGTCACGGCAGTAATTTGGCTTTCGACGTCATACCATGCGGAGCCAAGCCGCATCATGTGGCGCATCCCTTGACGCACGCGCGCAATCGCATCGGCCTCACAGGTTCCCTCGTGATCATCCGCTGGGCCACCCGCCGCATAGGCATGAAAGGCTGGGCCTAAATCGGGACTGGCATAGTGACCACCAACCGTTTTACCCGCATTCTGGGTAGCGGCGATTTCGGCCAGCATTTTTGGATCGCCATTGACCACACCGGGGAAGTTCATCATCTCGCCAAGGCCGATAATTCCGGGCCAGTTCATCGCCTCAACCACATCCTCTGGCGTAATCTCAAAACCCGTAGTCTCCAACCCCGGTGCCGAAGGCGCACAGCTTGGCATCTGGGTAAACACATTTATGGGCTGCAATAGAGCCTCATCATGCATCAAACGCACGCCCTCAAGCCCAAGGACATTTGCGATTTCATGGGGATCCGTGAACATCGACGTCGTGCCATGGGGCACAACGGCACGGGTGAATTCAGCGGGCGTCAACATGCCGCTCTCGATGTGCATATGCGCGTCGCACAGACCGGGGATCATAAATGCGCCGTCGGCGTCGATGATCTCCGTGTCTGGACCAATGCAATGTTGCGCGTCAGGCCCGCAATAGGCAAAGCGCCCGTCCGCGATGGCTAAATCATAACCTTCTAGCACTTCGCGCGTGTGAACATTGACCCATTTGCCATTGCGAATGACGAGGTCTGCGGCTTCTCTTCCGGCCGCGACAGCAACCAGTCGGGCTGCACTTTCGGGCCAAGTTTTAAGGGGGCTATTTTCCATAGGTCATTTGTTCCTAGATTTCGGGTATGTGCAAGTGAAGAAAATGCGACAATGGCGTTTCTCGCTTGCGGCCCGAAGCAAGATTTCGCATCCTATCCCGATGAAAAAACACCTCTTATCCTTCGGCCACGGCTACAGCGCACAGGCGTTTAGTGCCCTATTAGACCCTGATCTATGGCAAATCACAGGCACGAGTCGTGCGGGTGGTAACCAGACCATCGCATGGCCGGGAACGTCGATTTCCCCTGCATTAGAAACTGCAACGCATGTGTTAGTGTCAATTGCGCCGGATGAGAATGGTGACGTTGTCCTCAAAACACTTGGCGATGAAATCGCCCGCGCTGCACCGCACCTTGAATGGGTTGGGTATCTTTCGACAACGGGCGTTTATGGCAACCATGACGGCGGCTGGGTTGATGAGGCTACGCCGCTCACGCCTTCAACAAAGCGCGGCGAAATGCGCGTCTTGGCGGAATCTCAATGGCAAGAACTGGCTAAATCCGCGGGGCTACCTCTTCATATATTTCGCCTTGCGGGGATTTACGGCCCAGGGCGTGGCCCCTTTGCAAAGGTGCGCAATGGAACGGCACGCAGGATTATCAAGAAAAATCAGGTCTTTTCGCGGACCCATGTCGCGGACATTGCGCAAGTTTTGGCGGCCAGCGTGGCGCACCCCAACCCGGGGGCGATTTATAACGTCTGTGATGACTTCCCTGCGCCACCCGAGGACGTGATCGGTTTTGCCGCCGAACTTCTCGGCGCGCCAATCCCACCCGCGATTGATTTTGACACAGCAGAAATGTCACCGATGGCGCGAAGCTTTTATGCAGAGTCAAAACGGGTTCGAAACGACAAAATCAGAGACGAATTAGGCGTAAAGCTGTTGTTTCCCGACTATCAATCGGGCCTACGCGCCTTATTAGAGGAAGATTAAGCGCGTTGACTTGAAATCTGCGCCACGCCCAGCACATCCAGAACTTTCGCTTCGATATGCTCGCGGTTCATCGCCGCATCCGCATACATATCAACTGGATTTGCATGGTCGATAAACGTGTCCGGCAGCACCATGGAGCGGAACTTGAGACCTGTGTCAAACACGCCCTCTTCGGCCAGCAATTGAGCCACATGGCTTCCAAAACCACCGATTGCGCCCTCTTCGATTGTGATTAGCGCTTCGTGGTCGCGTGCGAGGCGAAGGATCAATTCGCGATCCAACGGTTTCGCAAAGCGCGCATCAGCAATCGTTGGGGTGATACCCCGCGCGGCAAGTTTCTCTGCGGCTTTTTCGACTTCTGACAGACGTGTCCCAAACGAAAGGATCGCAACCCGTGCGCCTTCCTGGATCATGCGCCCCTTACCGATTTCAAGCGGAATACCCCGTTCGGGAAGGTCAACGCCCACGCCTTCGCCGCGTGGAAAGCGGAAGGCACTGGGGCGGTCATTGATGCTGGCGGCAGTTGCAACCATATGCACAAGTTCGGCCTCATCGGCGGCCGCCATCACGACAAAATCGGGAAGGTTGGCCAAAAAGGCAATGTCAAAGCTACCCGCATGGGTCGCGCCATCAGCCCCAACTAGGCCCGCGCGATCAATCGCGAACCGGACCGGAAGGCGCTGGATTGCCACGTCATGAACCACCTGATCATAGCCGCGTTGCAGGAAGGTGGAATAAATCGCACAGAAGGGTTTTATCCCACCGGCAGCAAGGGCGGCGGCAAATGTAACGCCATGTTGCTCGGCAATTCCGACGTCAAAACAACGGCTAGGATAGCGTTCCGCGAAGAGGTTTAGGCCCGTACCGTCCGGCATCGCGGCCGTCACTGCTGCGATCTTGTCGTCTTTTGCCGCCTCGGCGAGCAATGCCTTCGCAAAAACATTGGTATAACTTGGGGCATTTGACGGCGGTTTTTTCTGCTCGCCCGTCAAAACGTCGAATTTCGCAGTCGCATGGCCCTTGTCGCGGGCACTTTCAGCAGGGGCGTACCCTTTGCCTTTTTTCGTCAGTACGTGAATGAGCATCGGCCCCGTCGCACGGGATTTCACTGTCCGTAAAACCGCCAATAACGCGTCCATGTCATGGCCATCAATCGGACCGACATAGGAAAAACCAAGTTCCTCAAAAAGCGTGCCGCCTACGGTCATGTGTTTGACCATTTCCTTGGCGCGTTTGGCCCCTTCTTGGAAGGGATGGGGCAACAGGCTCACCGCGCCACGTGCAGCCGCTTTCAATTCTTGAAACGGTGCGCCCGCATAAAGGGAGCTTAAGTAGCTCGACATCGCGCCAACGGGGGGCGCAATCGACATTTCATTGTCGTTAAGGATGACGAACATGCGTTTTTTCAAGTGACCCGCATTGTTCATGGCCTCATAGGCCATGCCCGCGCTCATCGATCCATCGCCAATCACCGCGATTGCGTCGCCGATACCGTGCTCAGGGGCGCCGCCCAAATCGCGCGCCACAGCAAATCCCAACGCCGCCGAAATCGACGTGCTTGAATGTGCCGCGCCGAAGGGATCGTACGGGCTTTCGCTGCGCTTGGTGAAGCCCGACAGGCCGCCTTTTTGGCGCAAAGTCCGAATGCGATCACGGCGACCCGTGAGAATCTTATGGGGGTAACACTGGTGGCCCACGTCCCAGATCAAACGGTCCTTGGGCGTATCGAAAACGGCATGGATCGCGGTTGTTAGTTCAACAACCCCAGACCCGCCCCAAGATGGCCTCCTGTGACGGAAACAGCTGAGATCGTCTCTGCGCGCAACTCGTTCGCAAGTTGAGTCAGCTCAGGGTCACTGAGGGCTTTCATGTCGGCGGGGGCCGAAATGCGATCAAGAATAGGCGTGACTGGTCTTTGGCTCATGCGGCCCTCCTACGGGCTTAACTTTCGCGTGCAATAACGAAACGCGCGGCTTCGCGCAAGTTCTGTGCTTTGTCGCCGAAGGGTGCGAGGGCGGATTCGGCCTCATCAATCAGGTCAGATGCGCGTTTTTTCGCCTCATCCATCCCCAAAAGCGAGACAAACGTTGCCTTTCCGGCCTCGGTGTCTTTGTTTAGGCGTTTCCCTGCTTTTTGCGCGTCGCCTTCAACATCCATGATGTCATCTGCGATTTGAAACGCAAGGCCGAGCGCATTGGCATAGTGACGCAGTGGCCCCACATCCTGCCCCGCGAGGATCGGCCCCGCCATAGCGGACCATTGAATAAGCGCGCCGGTCTTATTTGCCTGAAGCTCGGTAATTTGGTCCAAGTTTAGCGGCGTTAGAGCCGTTTCTGATGCTATGTCTTGCATTTGCCCCAGCACCATCCCTTGCCCACCAGAGGCCCGCGCCATTGTTTGGATAAGCTCAATCCGTGTCGAGGCCTTGGGCGCACATTCCTTGCTTGCAAGCAGGTCAAACGCGAGGGTCTGTAAGGCATCGCCTACCAAAACGGCGGTCGCCTCGTCCCATTTCACGTGGACAGTGGGCAGGCCACGGCGCAAATCATCGTTGTCCATGCAAGGCAAATCATCGTGCACCAGCGAGTATGCGTGCAGTGCTTCCACTGCCGCGGCGGCCCAAACAGATTGCCGTGGATAGACACCGTATAACCGCGCACCTTCGATCACCAAAAACGCCCGAAGCCGCTTTCCACCCGTCACCGCGTAACGCATTGCGTCGGTCAACGGGACGTTGGGGTATCGCGCAAGCGTTTGGGTAAGACAGGCCGAAACCTCGTCTGCGGCCTGCGCCAAAGCGTTTTCAAACATGTGTTAGAGACCTTCAACCGGCGTCGTACCAATCGGGACACCGCCCTCGCCCAATTTAATGGCGGCGACTTTTTCTTCAGCTTCTTTAAGCTTAGCGTCACAGTGTTCTTTGAGTTTGGCACCGCGTTCATACAGTTTGATCGACTCGTCCAACGCCACTTGGCCGTTGTCCAATTGTCCAACCACTGCTTCAAGCTCGGCCATCGCCTGTTCAAAACTCATTTCGCTCACTAGGGTGTCGCTCATGCGCCGCGCTCCATCAAAATTTCCACATGCGCGGCCGTCGCTTCGGCCAACGCCTCCAAATCATACCCGCCTTCGAGAGACGAGACCACCCGTCCCGCGCAGGTTTGGTCCGCCAAATCGCAAATCTTTTCCGTGAGCCATCTAAAATCGTCGGTTTCCCAATTGAGCCCTGCCAATGGATCGGCGCGATGCGCATCGAAACCTGCGGAGACAAGGATCAATTCAGGACGGAATAGAGCCACATATGGGAGGATTTCCTCGGAATAGACCCTGCGCATTTCGACCCCACCAGACCCTTCCGCAAGGGGGACATTCATCACATTGTTCGCGGAACCCGTTTCATCGGCCGACCCTGTTCCGGGGAACAATGGCATCTGGTGGGACGAGGCAAAGGCAATGCGCGAATCCCCCTCTATGAGGTCTTGGGTGCCATTTCCGTGGTGCACGTCAAAATCGATAATCGCGACATGCTTGAGCCCATAAACGTCCACCGCATATTTGGCTGCAACGGCAACTGAACCAAACAGGCAAAACCCCATTGGCGTTTCGCGTTCGGCATGATGTCCGGGCGGACGCACGGCGGCGAAAGCATTTTGAACCTCGCCCGACAGCACCAAATCAACGGCCCGCACACAGGCCCCCGCCGCGCGATATGCGGCGGCAACCGAGCCCGCCGAAATATATGTATCGCCCTCGATTTGGGCGATTCCAGCATCGGGTGCTGAATCCCGAATATCCATGATATGCGATTTCGGATGCACCCTGAGCAAATCATCATCCGCCACCAAAGGGGCCTTTTTACGCAGAATAGGGTCGAATTTTGCATCCGAAAGCGCCTCAAGGACCCGCTCCAAACGTGCGATTTGTTCGGGGTGGCCCTGAGGCGTTTCGTGCAGAAGGCAATCGGCATGGGTGAGAAGAGCAGTCGTCAAAACGAACTCCTGTTTTAGAAGGTCAATCGCTTCCCAGCATATAGCCAGCGCCACGAACGGTTTGAAGATAGCGCGGCTGCTTGGGATCGGCCTCAATTTTGCGACGCAGACGGGTTATTTGCACATCTACGGCGCGTTCTTGCGCCTGCCCCTTGTCGCGTCCAAGGTCCTCAACAAGCTGCCCTCGCGAAAGCGCCTCGCCCATGTTGGCGGTGAAAATTTTCATCAATGCACTCTCGGTTGCCGTTAGCCGGATTGGGGCATCGCCTCGCGCCAATTCCGCACGACTCACGTCGTATCGCAGCGCACCCAAGGTGATTATCTTCGGCCCATTTTGCGCATCAATCGCCGCAGGAATCCGCCGCAAAATCGCGTTAATCCGCAAGAGTAGCTCTTTGGGCTCAAACGGTTTGGCAAGATAATCATCCGCTCCGGCCTCAAGCCCTGCAATCCGGTCTTCTGTTTCGCCTTTAGCGGTCAGGAGCAAGATCGGCGTGGTAATCGTTTCGCGCAAACTACGCGTCAGGCTGATTCCGTCCTCGCCCGGCATCATGACATCCAACACGATTAAATCAAACTCAAGCCCGGATAAGATGCGACGCGCATGCACGGCGTCCCTCGCAGCCGTCACCCAAAAACCGTTCCGAATGAGAAACTTTTGAAGCAGGCCTCGGATGCGCTCATCGTCATCGACAATTAATAGGTGGGCTTCGTTTGCATCGCTCATGAACCGCTCTCCTTGAAATTCTTATACTGGCGCCGCTGGTCCGGGTCCATCATTGCTTCCAAAACTTGCCTAAATCCCGATACGGCCTCGGGCCCCGCTGCGCGAAACGCCGTCCGCATACGGGCGCGCTGCGCATCGGAAAGATCGGCTTCGAGAACCTCACCGCTTTCGGTCAGAAACAAATGCCGTTCCCGCTTATCTTTCTTTCCTATGCGGCTTTCAACCAAACCGTCTTCGATCAAAGTTCGCAAGACACGATTTAGAGACTGTTTCGTGACCCCAAGAACCAGTAACAGATTATTTACTGTGGTCCCCGGACTTCGATGAATGAAATGAACCGCACGATGGTGCGCGCGACCGTACGCGTAGTTCGCCAAAATCCGATCCGGATCAGCCGTAAATCCGCGATAAGCAAAGAACATCGCTTCAATCCCTTTGCGCAAATGCTCATCTGTCAGAAACAAAAGGCTTTCTCCGCCTTGAGCTGTCGAACCATCGGCCATATCGATCTCCTTGCGAATGCTATTCAGTTCGATTTTATGTCAGCCTTGTTGACTTTCCAAGAATCAAATAGTAGCAAAGATCAGTTTTTACGCAATAATATGTCCGAAACGGTCATTACTTGCGCAACTTATGAAAAATCAGCCGCGCAGCACGGCAAAATTCGAGGAGAGACCAAATGACCACTGGATATGATGACCGCGACGGAAAGATCTGGATGGACGGAAAACTTGTCGAATGGCGCGACGCAAAAGTCCACCTTTTGACCCATGGTTTGCATTATGCGTCCTCCGTATTCGAGGGCGAGCGTGCCTATAACGGCAAGATTTTCCGCAGCATGGATCACTCGGTTCGCCTGCGCAAATCCGCTGAATATATCGATTTCGAAATTCCCTTTACCGTTGAAGAAATCGAAACCGCAAAATACGAAACGATGAAAGCCAACGGCCTCACTGACGCATATGTGCGCGCGATCGCATGGCGCGGCGCAGGTCCGGATATGGGTGTCGCCTCCGCGCGCAATCCTGTCCGCCTAGCAATCGCGGCGTGGGAATGGGGCAACTACTACGGTGACGCAAAATATAAAGGTGCGAAACTGGACATCTCCAAATGGAAGCGTCCAAGCCCGGAAACGATCCCTTGCTTCGCAAAAGCAGCCGGCCTTTATATGATCTGCACAATGTCAAAACACGCCGCCGAAGCCAAAGGCTGCTCCGATGCGATGATGTTCGATTACCGCGGCTATGTTGCCGAAGCGACCGGCGCCAATCTTTTCTTTGTCAAAGACGGCGAAGTTCACACACCCTTGCCTGATTGCTTCCTCAACGGATTGACCCGCCAAACAGTCATCACAATGCTGGGCGAAAAAGGCATCAAGGTTCATGAGCGGCACATCAATGTGGAAGAGCTCGAAGGCTTTGAGCAATGCTGGCTCACAGGTACTGCGGCGGAAGTAACGCCCGTGGGGCAAATTGGCGCCTACAATTTCGAAGTCGGTGCACTTGCACGTGATATTTCGGAAAGCTACGAAAAACTCGTCCGCGTTTAAGCTAAGCTGTGTGACAATAAGAATTCGGCGTCCGAGTGATCGGGCGCCATTTTTTTATGCGAATTTCGCCGTATTAGAGCCTTTTAACACCCCTGTTCGCTTTAAAACCACGAGCGTCAACAGAAGGACAAAAACCTCGGCAACAGCGCCAGATATCCAAATCCCAATTTCCCCAACCAAGCTCGGCATGAGAACCAATAGCGGAATCCCGAAAATATACGTGCGCGAAAGGTTGAGCAGTGCGGCACGCCGCGCGTCCCCGATGGCTTGAAAATACATTCCCACCATCATTTGTGGCCCGAAAAGAAAAAGCGTGAGCGTTGCGAAAGGCAGAATGCGTGCAAACTCGTGAACTGTTGCAGCATCAGTCACGAATATTCCACCGATTTCCGAGCGAAACAGATACAAACACGCCTGAAACCCTGCGCAATAGACCCCCGCACAGATCATCGACACACGCAGAGCGGCCCGCGCACGTTCCGGCTTCCCTGCCCCGAAATTATTTCCCACAATCGTCTGGGTCGCAAACGACAATCCCAAGATTGGCATAAACACAAACGTCATGACCCGTGTCGAAATACCATACGCACCCGCGATGGCTTGGTAATCGACGGACCAAATTTGCAGCAGGAGAATCGTAATTCCGGCACTAAGCGCAAAGCCGATATAACCGAGGCTTGCTGGCGCACCCAAAGCCAGAAACGTGCGCCATAAATGGGGGGAGGGAGTAAAGCTTTGGCGCGAAACTTCAAAACTCCAGCCGACCTTCGCTCGATAGGCGAAAATCGCGGCAATCGCCAGCATTTGAGGCACAATTGATCCCCATGCAGACCCCGCGACGCCCATCTCAAGCTCTGCAACAAAGATGTAATCGAACAGAATATTGAGCAGTGCGGACAGGACAGAAATCAACGCCATCGCCGCCATACGCCCCTCTGCCCGTAAGGAATCCGTATTGATTGACAGGAAAAACACCAAGGGTGACCAATGGATCGAGAGGGAAATATACGTGTACCCATGGCGTGCTAGCTCCGCAGAACCATTCGCAGCCCAGGCGACCAAATCCCGACCGAATGCTTGAAAAATAGAGACTAATAATACGCAAAACAACGTTGTGAGGAGCGAGGCCTGCACGTAACTGCGACCAGCTTCGAACGTGTCGCCGGCGCCCAATTGGCGCGCTAGAACGCTGGAAAACCCTGCTGCGACAAGAGTTGAAAGAGCAACAACAAACATGAAAATCGGAAACATCAACGTGACAGCAGTCAGAGCTTCGGCCCCAACATAGCGCCCGAGAAAATACGCATCAATCGTGGCAAAGGATCCGTTGATGACCATCACAAGGATAATTGGAAATGCAGTTCGGGCAAAAACAACTCCAAGTGGGTCGGTCAAAAACGGGTTCTTTACATGAATAGTGGACGTCATAAATACTCCTGTTTCGACCCAGTTACAGGGACACGACCATGTGCGGATGGCCATTCGTAGTTCTATCGACAGAAACACCATTCGTGTTGATAATTTTATTCGCACGGTTCTTCCAATTGGAGAAACTGTCAAAAATAACCACGTCAATCAGGGCATCAAACTCAATATTCACGCGGAATAGACCCGCATTTTCTGATTTTAGCGACAGTACTTTCCCCGAGAAAGGCACCTGAAGATAAAGCCCTGATACGCGCTGCCCAACCTGAACGGGGGGCTGGGGGCCGGCGGACGCGACCAGTGTATTCCAATCGCGATATCCATATCGTTTGGCAATTTCTTCGAGAGCACGGCTATGAGATATTTCCCGCGTCGTACGCATTGCTTTGGCCTGCTTTTTCAAGTCAGCTAGATAGGGAAATTCGGGGGACATTTCGCGGTCCTTTTCATTCAGATCACGGGAAAATCGGGGCGCTCGCATTGCCACATTCCCATCTGATGAAAGAAACGGCGGGATTAAAGAGGACTTCACCAATGACGAATCAGCGAGCGGCAGGGGCCTCACCCTTGGGTGCCGAGTAAGTCATGCCGGATACTCTGTCAATTGTCCTGAGGATTAAAGCGGGCCCGTAACTTTGCGCTGCTGGGCACGTTTCAAACCAAGATGCCGCTCTCGAAGGATAATCGCGACCCCCGCCGCCATAACCAAGCCAGCACCAGAGAGCATGATGGTCGTTGGCACTTCGTCAAACAAAAAATACCCGACAAGCAGCGCCATTATCATCGATGAATACTCAAAGGGAGCCACAAGAGATGCATCAGACAAGCGGTAACTGGAGGTGAGGAATATCTGACCGAACCCGCCAAGAATACCCGCGAGAACAAGGAAGACGAGGCTCCATGCACTGGGCCAAACCCACCCAAACGGAATCGTAAAAAGCGACAGAATTGTGGCGGTAATCGAGAACCAAAAGACCACTGCACTCGTGCGCTCGGTCCGAACCAATTTCCGAATAAACACCTGTGCTAGAGCTGCAAAACACGCCCCCATGAGAACCAGAAGCGCACCGAGCGCCTCCTTCTCTGCAAGGCCATTCCCCAAGGTCGAAAACCGTGGCGAAAGAACAATCATAACTCCAACCATTCCAACGAAAACAGCGGACAAACGAAAAATACCGACCTGTTCGCCCAGAAACATTGCCGCAAAAATGACCACCAAAAGGGGGCCGTATACCCGATCGCAGTAAATTCAGGGAGAGGAAGCAGGGTAAGCCCCGCGAAACTCAACCCCATCGCTGTCGTACCAACAAGACCGCGCCAAACATGCCCCATCGGGCTTTTGACGGTCAGACCGGTCGATAATTTCTTTTGCCAGATTAACCATACAAGAATAACGGGTAGAGCGAAAAAGGAGCGAAAGAACACGAGTTCCCCTGAGGGGACCGTCCCATTGGTCG
Organism: Falsihalocynthiibacter arcticus; assembly: GCF_000812665.2. GTDB lineage: Bacteria > Pseudomonadota > Alphaproteobacteria > Rhodobacterales > Rhodobacteraceae > Falsihalocynthiibacter > Falsihalocynthiibacter arcticus. Next base: position 1,452,500 of record NZ_CP014327.1, on the reverse strand, counting down.
CCTTTAAACACGAAGCCATAGCCACGAACATTGTGACTGACGCAATTTTAAAAAATATCCCTGAGAAGTGTTCCATGATTAATTGATAGGGGAATTAGCTGACCATGGAAAGCCGCGCTTTGGCCCAGATTGCAGCATCCCGAACTACCGCGTCATCGTCCGATAAAAGTGGCTCTATTGCTGGCCGAAAGCGCGTTTCTCCGCTATTCCCGATGGCATAGAGAACATTGCGAATGAACCTATTACGCCCTATCCGCTTAATAGGTGAGCCGGAAAATTTTTCCCGAAATTGCGTGTCGGTGAGCGTCACGAGTACGTCCAATGGAGGGGCAATCAGATCGTCCTTGGCGGCGTAACGAAGCTCCTGCGCCTCGACTGCAAATTTATTCCAAGGGCACGCCGCAAGGCAATCATCACAGCCATAGATATGGTTGCCCATGAGGGCGCGAAGTTCTTCGTCCACGGGTCCGTGATGTTCAATGGTCAGATAGGAAATGCAGCGCCGCGCATCCAGTTGGAAAGGCGCGGGAAAGGCCTTGGTCGGGCAAGCATCAAGACAGGACGTGCACGAGCCACAGTTTTCACGCGCGGGGGAATCCACAGGTAGCTCAATCGTTGTAAAGATAGCGCCTAGAAAAAACCAACTCCCAAGATCACGGGACAGAAGATTGGTGTGTTTCCCTTGCCAACCCAGCCCCGCAGAGGCTGCGAGCGGCTTTTCCATAACAGGGGCCGTATCGACAAACACCTTGATTTGGGCGTCGGGATCCTGCTCCAAAAGCCACCTTCCCACACGTTTGAGCCGCTTTTTAACAATATCATGGTAGTCGCGATTTTGTGCATAGACACTAATCGCACCGCAATCACGCTTGCTCAAAACATGGCGCGGATCATGCGTCTGGGTATAGGGTTCCGCCAACATAATGACGCTTTTCGCCTCAGGCCAAAGGGCATCTGGGGCGCCCCGCCAATGCATGCGCTCCGCCATCCAGCTCATTTGCCCATGGCGTTCCTTGCTGACGAATGCTTCCAATCGCGCGGCGATTTCAGGGATCGAATCCGGGCGGCAAACGCCCATTTGGGCGAACCCTTCGATCTTGGTTTGCGCAGTAAGTTTTTCTTTGAGCAGGGCGCTCAAAAATCAAGGTCCGTGTAATGTGCGGGTGGCGGAAAACCTGGCACTTGGTCGGCGAGAATACTGCGAAATGCGGGCCGCGACTTAATCTTTGCATACCACGTTTTTACGTTGTCATTCCGATTCCAGTCGACGTCCGAAATATAGTCTAATGCAGACAAATGTGCCGCCGCCGCGAAGTCTGCGAGGGACATGGCATCCCCTGCGAGCCAGCGCCGTTGGTCCAATATCCACCCCATGTAGTCGAGGTGATACTTAATATTGCGCGCGCCTGCCTTTACGTTAGCACTGTCCGGATAGCCTTGCGCCATGACCTTTTTATTGACCCGCTCATACAGCAACTTTGAGGTGACTTCATGATGGAATTTATCATCGAACCAACTCACCATCCGACGCACTTCAAACCGCTCCACGGCACCCTTTGGTAAAAGGCTCGGCGTTGGGTGGGTCTCTTCAATATACTCGCAAATTGCTGAACTCTCGGCCATCATCATCCCGTCCATTTTTAGAACCGGCACCTTGGCTGCGGGGTTGCGGCGCAAAAACTCGCCGTCCTTTTCCCAGTATCTTTCTTCGACCAACTCTACTTCAAGTTTTTTTTCGGCCAAGCTTAGGCGTACCTTGCGGCAAAAAGGCGAGAGCGGGGAATGGAATAGTCGGATCATAATAGGTCACTCAAGATGGTTTCCCCCTTAACTGCCGTGAATCTGTCCAAAATTCAACCTTCGAAACACGCAGAGCGACCGTCTGCTTTGATTGTCGCGGCTCCGTCGGCGATACTGCGCGCATGTTTGCTAAGCCAAGTTGTGGGCTTGCTCGCCGAACGCCCTTTGGGGTTAGGAAGGACAGCCGCAAGGAGGCTCGCCTGAGTTGCCGTCAACTCCGAAGGCGTTTTCCCGAAGTAGTGATGGGCGGCGGCGTCCACGCCAAAAACACCTTCGTCAAACTCGGCTATATTCAAGTAAACTTCGACGATGCGTTTCTTGGTCCACACGGCCTCAACTGCGGGGGTCAAGCCCGCTTCGAGAACTTTGCGAACCCAGCTTCTCCCGTGCCAAAGATAAACATTTTTCACCACTTGTTGTGAAATCGTCGACGCGCCCCGCGTGCTGCCTGAATCCAGTGCTGCGCGGATCGCCGTCATATCAAACCCCCAATGATTGCAGAAGTTTGCGTCTTCGGCCGCGACGACACTGCGCGCCATATGCGGGGAGACATTTTCGATAGCAATCCATGCTCGATCAATGCCACCAAGCCGTCGCGCTTCGGACAAAATATACGGTGTCGTCGGCGGGCTAATGACGGAATAGACAATCACCCCAAAGGCCAAGAAACCTAGAACCGCAAATACAGCGCGGCGTATCCAACGGCGGACAAATTGAACGGGTTGAAACCGTGGCCCCGAATCGCGCATGGCTTTTTCCACCTGCTTCTCACGGGTCTCGGGCTTGGATGCTGCCCGTTTGACTGGTTTCTTTTTTGCTTTTCTGACCACAAAAGACACTGAGCATGCACAATCAAAATGGTCAAGTCATACGCACAAAAAAGCCGAGCATGATGGCCCGGCTTTTTTTATTCTAGTGTCGCATTTAGGCGATTGCTGCGCTCGATTCATCACTCAAAGGGTGCGGGATATGAACCAACATCTCTTTGGGGCAAATCTGCAGGAATCTCGTTTTCTCAAGCTCCCAATGCTGCAAAATATCCGCACCTTTTTGGCTGCCCGTTTCCTTAACATGACGTTCGATCAGCGCCTTGAGTTGATCCTGCCAATACTCAACGGTCACGGGACAGGTCACGAGTGTCTCCATATTCATCAGCGATTCCGCAATGCCGTCGGGATCGTAAACATAGGCCATACCACCCGACATACCCGCGCCAAAGTTCGCGCCGATCTTGCCTAGAATGACGGCTACGCCACCGGTCATATATTCACAACCGGACGCCCCACAGCCTTCGACAACAACCTTGGCACCCGAATTGCGAACCGCAAAACGCTCGCCCGCGCGACCAGCCGCGAAAAGATATCCGGCGGTGGCACCGTAAAGGACGGTGTTGCCAATGATGGTATTTTGCGACGCTTCGAGCGGACTGTTCATTGGCGGACGCACGATGATAATCCCGCCCGACAGGCCCTTGCCGACATAGTCGTTGGCATCGCCAGACACCTCGATCTTGAGGCCCGGTGCCGCAAAAGCACCCAGTGATTGCCCAGCGGAGCCGTTGAGTTTGATCGTCAGGTGATCCTCTTGCAGAGAATTGCGCATACCAAAGTTTTGGACAATGTGGCTCGACGTGCGTGTCCCAATGGTACGGTCAGTGTTTTGAACCGCATATTGAAGCTGCATTTTTTCGCCATCGTTCAAGAAGCGCGCGGCATCTTTTACGATTTCAGCGTCCAATGTATCAGGTACGAAGTTGCGCGGTTTGTTGCGATCATAGACAATCTGCGACGCCCCATCGACCGTGATCAACAGGGGGTTAAGATCGAGATCATCAAGATGCGCGGACCCACGAGAAACCTGCGAGAGCAAATCCGCGCGACCAATCACTTCATCCATGCTGCGCGCCCCGATGCTCGCGAGGATTTCGCGCACTTCTTGGGCGTAGAATGTGATGAGGTTCACGACCTTATCCGCCGTTCCATCGAATTTCTTACGCAGGTCTTCGTCTTGGGTACAGACACCAACAGGACAGGTATTCGACTGGCATTGACGCACCATAATACAGCCCATCGCAATCAAGGCCGCGGTGCCGATACCGTATTCTTCGGCACCCATCATCGCGGCCATAACCACGTCACGCCCGGTGCGAAGTCCGCCATCGGTGCGCAAAGTTACCCGCTCGCGCAGGTTGTTCATCGCAAGAACTTGGTGCGCCTCAGTAAGGCCCATTTCCCACGGCAAACCCGCATATTTGATCGAGGTCGCAGGTGAAGCGCCCGTGCCGCCATTGTGACCCGAAATCAGGATGATATCGGCTTTGGCTTTAGCAACACCTGCCGCAATTGTCCCAACACCCGATGCCGCAACCAGTTTCACAGTTACTTTGCAGCGTGGGTTGATTTGCTTGAGGTCGTAGATCAGTTGTGCCAAATCCTCGATGGAATAGATATCGTGGTGTGGCGGCGGCGAAATCAGGGTCACGCCTTTTGTCGAGTGACGCAAGCGCGCAATAAGGTCGGTCACTTTCATGCCCGGCAATTGGCCGCCCTCGCCCGGCTTTGCGCCCTGCGCAACTTTGATTTCAAGCTCTTCGCATTGGTTCAAATATTCGGCTGTTACACCGAAACGACCCGACGCCACCTGTTTGATCTTCGCAGAGGGATTGTCGCCATTTGCCTCAGGAACAAAGTGCGCTGGATCTTCGCCACCCTCGCCCGAATCCGATTTAGCTCCGATACGGTTCATCGCGACATTGAGGGTTTTGTGGGCCTCAGGGCTTAGTGCACCAAGGGACATACCCGGTGTAACAAAGCGCTTACGAATAGCGGTAATGCTTTCGACTTCCTCAATCGGAATCGCTGCGCCCATCGGCTGAATTGCCAAGAGATCGCGCAAGTGGATCGGGGGGTTGGACCGCATTTTGGCGGAATACTGTTGCCAAATTTCATAGGACGCCCGCGCACAAGCGGCCTGAAGCATGTGCATGCTTTGCGCTTCCCAAGCGTGGGTTTCACCGCTTGCACGGGCTTTGTAAAAACCACCGATTGGCAAGATGTCGCTGCCACCAAGCCAGCCCAAAGCATGGACCTTTTCAGATTTATGCTGAATGCCCGACACACCAATTCCAGAGATCCGACTTGTCAGACCGGGGAAAAACTCGGCAACCATAGCGCGTGAAAGGCCCACAGCTTCAAAATTCAATCCGCCCCGATAGGAGGAAATGACCGAGATCCCCATCTTGGCCATAATCTTAAGAAGTCCCGCATCAATTGCACCGCGATAGCGTGCAACTGCCTCGGAAAGAGAGCAATCAATCAGGTCGCGCTCAATGCGATCAGCAAGGGAATCCTCGGCCAGATACGCGTTCACGACGGTCGCTCCACAGCCGATAAGAACGGCGAAATAGTGCGGATCGATACACTCTGCCGACCGCACCGAGATCGAACAGAATGTCCGAAGGCCCTTACGAGTCAGACCAGAATGGACCGCAGATGTTGCGAGGATCATCGGCATTGCCACGCGGGCTTCGCCTTGGGCCATATCCGAAAGAACGATATGCGCGCCACCTGACCGCACAGCGTCTTCAGCTTCGGCGCGAATACGAGTCAGGCCTGCGCTCAACGCATTTGCCCCAGCATTCACAGGGAAAGTACAATCGATCACCACGACGTCTTTGCCCAGATGTTCAATCAAACCGTCAAATTGTGCGTTGCCCAAGAACGGGCTGTCGAGCACCAAAATCTCGGTCTGGCTGGAGTCTTCGTCCAACACGTTTTTGAGATTTCCAAACCGCGTTTTGAGGCTCATTACGCGATACTCGCGCAGGGAATCAATCGGCGGGTTTGTCACTTGCGAGAAGTTTTGACGGAAGAAATGGCTTAACGGACGGTATTTCTCGGACAGAACGGCACTCGGGGTGTCATCGCCCATTGAGGCAATCGCTTCTTTGGCATCTTCGGCCATAGGTTGAAGAATTTGCTCCAACTCCTCAATGGTATACCCCGCTGCGATTTGACGCTTGCGCAGGTCTGCACCCGCAAAAACAGCCACCTCGGTTTTGTGCGCAAGTTCGTCTTCCATGTTGGTGATTTTCTGTACCCATTCGCCGAAAGGCTGGCTTGCAGCGAGCTGATCTTTGATCGCGGTATCGTGGTACAAAAGCCCGTCTTGCATATCGACGGCAATGATTTGACCCGGCCCCAAAGCGCCTTTTTCGACAACACTTGCCTCGTCAATCGGAATCATGCCAGCCTCGGAGCCAGCAATCAAAAGGCCATCTCCTGTCACCACATAGCGCATGGGCCGCAAACCGTTGCGATCCAAACCAGCGCAAACCCAGCGGCCATCGGTCATTGCAAGCGCGGCGGGGCCGTCCCATGGCTCCATAACGGAGTTGCAATAGGAATACATATCGCGCCACGCGTCGGGCAACTCAATCGCCTGTTGGCTCCAGCTTTCTGGAATCAACATTGTTTTGGCCATCGGCGCATTGCGCCCTGCACGGACCATAACCTCAAACACGGAATCAAGGGCGGCGGAATCCGACGATCCAGCGGGAATGATCGGCTTAATATCTTCGGCCATATCGCCAAAGGCACTCGACGCCATGCGGATTTCGTGGCTTTTCATCCAGTTGACGTTGCCCCGAAGCGTGTTGATTTCGCCATTGTGCGCAAGCATGCGGAACGGCTGTGCCAACCACCATTGGGGGAATGTATTGGTCGAATACCGTTGATGGTAAATCGCGAAGGCACTCTCAAAACGGGTGTCTTCAAGATCGGGGTAAAACACGCTGACTTGCTCCGCCAACATCATGCCTTTGTAGATCACAGACCGACAGGACAGCGAGCAAATATAGAGCGATGGAACCTGCGCCGCGAGGGCCGCTTTTTCGATCCGACGACGGATAACATAAAGCTCGCGCTCAAAGGTTTCCTCATCAACACCCTTAGAGTTGCTGATCAAAATCTGCTCAATCTCAGGGCGGGTTGTGTTGGCTTTTTCACCCAAACACGAAATATTTACGGGAACATGGCGCCAACCATAGATGTAGTAGCCCATCCGCAGAACTTCGCTTTCAACGATTGTGCGGCATGTTTCTTGGGCCCCGAAGTTGGTGCGCGGCAAGAACACCATGCCCACAGCGATCTGTTGACCAGCTTTGGGTTCGTGACCTGTGCGGCGGATTTGATCCTCAAAGAATGTGGTGGGGATTTGCACGTGAATACCCGCGCCATCGCCAGTTTTCCCGTCCGCATCCACAGCGCCACGGTGCCAAATCGCACGCAACGCTTTGATGCCATTGTCAACGACAGACCGCGAGGGCTTGCCGTCAATGGACACCACAAGGCCAACCCCGCAGGAGGAATGCTCGTCTTCCTCGGAGTACATGCCATTTTCAGCCATCCATTGGCGTTTCGCCTCCTCGGCGGCTTTCCAGTTTTGGTCAAACTTGGTCATGTTCTCTCTCCATAATTTGCCCCGTTGGGCGCGTTCTTTTGGCAAGGATTGGCACATTTAGTCGTCGTCAAATTCGAATTTTCACGGGTCACAACAATGCCTCCATTGATAAATTACTTAGCTCAGAAAGCCGAAGCTGCGCAGGGCAGTTTCTGTCTACCAGCCCCAACAGTGCCTTACTCCGCGGCCAGAACGGCGGCGCTATTAAAGGTTTCAAGGATGTTTTCGGCCGCGTCGCGACCATCCTTAATTGCCCAAACAACAAGGCTCGCGCCCCGCACGATATCCCCAACGGCATAGACGCCAGGGATGCTGGTTTCATGGGTGCGAAAATCGGCTTTGATTGTGCCCCAGCGCGTCACTTCAAGCGCCTCTTCTCCCCAGAGGGTTGGCAGGTCTTCTGGCGTAAAGCCCAGCGCCGCGACCACAAGATCGGCTTGCTCGGCATAGTCCGCACCTTCGATCAACTCAGGCGATTGACGTCCAGATGCATCGGGTTTCCCAAGGCGCATTTTCTGAACGAGAACACTTTCCACGCTGTCGCCAACAAAGGCTTTGGGGGCCGACAACCACACAAATTCCACACCTTCTTCTTCGGCGTTTTGAACTTCGCGTTGGCTTCCAGGCATGTTGGCTTTGTCACGACGATACAGGCATTTCACGCTCATTGCGCCTTGGCGAATGGCTGTGCGCACACAGTCCATCGCGGTGTCGCCACCGCCAACAACAACGACGCGTTTGCCCGAGGCATTCAACTCGCCGCTTTCGTATTCAGGCACAATATCGCCGAAGCTTTTACGGTTAGACGCGGTCAAATAATCGATTGCGCGCACAACGCCTTCCGCTCCAGAACCGGGGGCTTGGAAGTCGCGGGAATTGTAGACGCCCGTGGCAATCAAAACTGAGTCATGTTGGCCTTGGATCGCTTGGAACGTGATGTCTTCACCCACGTTACAGTTCAAAACAAATTGAACGCCCGCGTTTTCAAGCTGGGCAATGCGCTTTGCAACAACGTCTTTTTCGAGTTTGAATCCGGGGATGCCGTAGGTCATTAGGCCACCGGCGCGGTCATAACGATCATAGATAGTGACTTGAACACCTTGACGGCGGAGCACATCCGCTGCGGCCAAACCGCCCGGACCAGCTCCAATAATTCCAACACTTTCTTCGCGCTCAGCTTTGGGCTGGATCGGCAGAACCCAACCATTTTCCCAAGCGGTGTCTGTTAGATATTTCTCAACGGCCCCAATAGTAACAGTACCGTGTCCAGACTGTTCAATCACACAGTTACCTTCACACAAACGGTCCTGCGGACAAATGCGACCGCAAATTTCAGGGAAAGTATTGGTGGCTTGCGACAACTCGTAGGCCTCTTGCAAACGCCCCTCGGCGGTCAACTTTAGCCAGTCGGGAATATTGTTGTGCAACGGACAGTGGTTTTGGCAAAACGGCACACCACATTGGCTACACCGGCTACTTTGCTCTGCCGCTTTTGTTTTGGCAAATTCCGCATAGATTTCGTGAAAATCTTGACTGCGCTGGTCGGCATCCCGTTTCGTGGGCATGGACCGCTCAAGCGATATGAATTTTAGCATTGGCTGTTTTGCCATGGCGAGGCCTCCAAGAAATGACACGAGCGCCTTTTTTAAGCAAAAGGGATTCAAATGAAAAGGCAGCTGTGCTGACCTTTATTCCGTTTTATAGTCGTCGCGCAACATTTTCAGCACTACCAATTCGTATTTTAGGTCAATATCAGTTACCTAAAATACGACTTTCCTTTTATTTTCCAGCGCTTAGACTGCCCCCGTGATTCAATGGGAAAACAGACCATGAGCTTCTATCATCTTGTACTTGTGGCGATAATCCAAGGTATCACCGAGTTTTTGCCGGTTTCGTCCTCGGGTCACTTGATTCTTTTACCGAATCTTCTAAATCTTCCCGACCAAGGCCAAGCCATAGATGTGGCCGCACATATCGGCACACTCTTTGCTGTGATCCTCTATTTTCGAACTGATGTAGCGCTGGCCTTTCGCGGATTCATACCCATGCTAATGGGTCGTCTCAACGCACCCGGTGCGAAACTCTGCTTCCTGCTCGCGGCGGCCACTGTTCCTGTCGTGATCATTGGACTGATTCTAAAGCTCACAGGCCTCGATGACGCGATGCGCAGCATTACGGTTATTGGATGGACCATGCTCGTTTTTGGCATCGTCCTTTATGTTGCCGATCAACGCGGGGCGACCACTAAGGCAGACGGCGATTGGAATTTGCGCGATGCGATTATCATGGGTCTCTGGCAAGCGGTTGCCCTGATCCCCGGAACATCGCGTTCAGGCGCGACAATAACAGGCGCGCGTGCGCTTGGGTATAACCGCCAAGATGGTGCCAAACTGTCGATGCTCATGTCGATCCCAACGATCATTGCGTCGGGCACTCTCGCTGGCCTAGAAGTTATAAAAACCGCGGACGCATCCGTTGCCCTCGACGGCGCGATTGTCGTGGTGCTTTCCTTCGTAACAGCCCTTCTAGCACTGACCCTGATGATGCGCCTTTTGCGCAGCACAAGCTTCACGCCCTACGTGATTTACCGCATAGGGCTGGGCCTTGGCCTCCTCTGGATTGCCTACACTTAAGCTTTGAGGTTTTTCGCTGAATCGCGGATATCGTCGAACTGACCATCGGGACGAAAGCGCCACAGGAAGCTCGGCATAATCGCATCCATATTTGTCGGGGTGATGTTCAGGTCGGAAAAACCCTTCGCACCCTCTTCAACGATGTTATCTGATCGCAAGCTTTTGACTTGATCGCGCGTCAAGATACCGTTGCGCACAAGCCCAAGGGACACCGCTTGGGTGAAATCCAAAAGACCAGCAACGATACTGCCCGCAAAGAAGGGCTTGTTCACGATCAAACGCCGACGATGCACAACCGCGAGAACCTTCTCGACGATCAGGCGCAAAGTCAAAACGTCCGGTCCACCAAGTTCGTAGACACCTGATTTTCCTTGCAGAATAGCCACTTCCGCGGCGGTCGCGACGTCATCCACGAAAACAGGCTGAAACTTTGTCGTCGCGCCAACGAGTGGCAAGATCGGTCCAAGCCGCGACATGAAGGCGAATTTATTGAGGAAACCATCCTCGGCACCGAAAATAACCGAAGGGCGCAAAATGGTGGCTGTCGGAAAATGCTCCAGCACCTCAACCTCGCCCTGCCCTTTGGTCTGCGAGTATTCCGAGGCGGCTTCTAAATCAGCACCGATGCTAGAAAGATGCACAAGAGACGCAACCCCTTGCTCGGTTGCGATACGCGCCACTCGACCTGCGGATTGTGCGTGAATCGTGCCAAACTTATTGCGGCTTGTTTCTGCAAGGATGCCAACGCAATTCACAACAGCATCAGCACCAAGCATAACCGCCGCAACAGAAGCATCGTCGCGCACGTTACACAAAACAGGCTCAACCTGACCAACGGCCCCAAAAGACTTTACAAACAACGCCTCGTTGGGGCGTCGCACGGCAACGCGCACACGCCAACCAGCTTTAGCCATCCGGCGCGCAATGTAGCGGCCAACGAATCCGGATCCGCCGTAAATAGTGACAAGTTTAGACATGGTTGACCTCCAACAAAATAGTTCTATTGCCCTCAATACATTCCCAGACGCACCGGAACAAGCGGGTATCGCGTCGCAGGATGAATGCAGCGTAAATCCCCACGATTTCCGTTGACAGCTCGCCTTCGCCCCGCTAATCCCACGGCTACGACACCTGCCCAGGTGGCGGAATGGTAGACGCGCCAGCTTCAGGTGCTGGTGTCTGTATGGACGTGGAGGTTCGAGTCCTCTCCTGGGCACCAATAATTTTAATTATATCGTTTAAAATCAATTCATTAGACAAATATTGTAAACTTCAGCCCCATCACCAGCCCCACCGGATGCGCTTAGTAGCTACAATCGCAAATTGACACCTTAGTCTCCTTTATACATATGGTGGAACCACATGGCGACTCGCCCGCGCGGTCACTGAAGATGTTCGCTTACATTGAGTAGCCGCCAAGCAGTCATCAAAGTCGCCAAGGTGAAATCCCAATTTGTCTAGTATTGCCTCACATGCACGTGACACCTTTGCGAGGTCGCCAATTGCCTTGCTATGAAATAGTTCGTTTCTAGCTGCTAACAAAATTCTGAACCAGTTCAGCATATCTCTTTTGTTTAACGGCTGGTTGAGCTGCTCATCACCACAAAAAATCCCTCTGCTCAGGTTCCAGTCTGCCTCGATTAGATACACTAACCCACCCAGCGGAAAGCAGAAGTATATCTCATCCACTACATTCGCACCTTGAATGCTACGACGCTGACTAGAGGATAGATTACTGAAGTTGTAGAACAGTTGTTTGACGAATTTGGGCGTTACTGCAGTACCCTTAATTGTTTTATTTCCAGCCCTGTTGGGCGAAAAATCCGATTCATCTTTGCCATTGTCTACTGCGTCCCTAATTATGGTCCACCACGCATTACCGCCAAACACATTACTGTAATGTTCGGCAGCGCTGTGTCGTAACGCATTTTCAACAGAAAACACAAAAGGGTAGAGCGATGCCAACTCCTTAGTCTTTCGAGTGTAAACACGGTGAATTTCAGTTCGCTGCGCCATACCTGGCCAATTGCCTCTTTTTGACGCACAACATTCTTTAATGGAATCGCTAAGGAGAATTGGGTGTCAATCGCAGAGTAAAAAGGGACCAGATCGCGGCGTAAAATTGGTCCACTGAGTTCTCGGATATTCTGCGCTTTGGTGCGCGTGCCCCCAAATAGCTAACGCGTGCCAAAGCGCATGTTGGCCCATGGGCCAACATTGTTCTGATCTTGATGTGTTTTGACTACTGGCGGTTCTTACGACTGTGTTTGAGCCTATAGCTTTCGCCGTTCATCTCAAGGATGTGGACGTGATGTGTCAAACGATCCAGCAAGGCTCCCGTGAGCCGCTCTGAGCCAAAGACTTCGGTCCATTCATCAAAGGGCAGGTTTGAGGTTATGATGATGGAACCACGTTCGTAGCACTGCGAGATCACCTCAAAGAGCAATTCTGCGCCGGATTTACTCAGAGGAACGAAGCCTAATTCATCAATGATCAACAGATTCTGGCTCGTCAGTTGCTTTTGCATGCGCTGCAATCGGAGCTCATCTTGGGCTTCTATCAGATCATGAACCAAGGCTGCCGCCGTCGTGAACCGTACTTTCAACCCTCTTTGGCACGCGGCTAATCCAAGTCCTAAAGCTATGTGGGTCTTGCCCGTTCCCGATGGGCCGAGGGCAATAATGTTTTCTCTGCGATCCACGTAGTCACATCGAGCCAAGTCCATCGTCAGTGGCTTGTTCAAGCTGGGCATGATCTTGAAGTCAAAACTATCCAGGCTTTTGGTGCTGGGGAACTTCGCCGCTTTGATCCGCCTTTCGATCATCCGCCGTTCGCGGTCAATTAACTCCATCTCGCACAGACGCGCCAGATATTGGATGTGGTCCTTATTCTCAGCAGCACAGATTTGGGCTTGTTTTGCGTACTCTCCTTGGAACGTTGGCAAGCGCAACTTCTTGAGGTGGTGGTGCAGAAGGATTTGGGGAGCATCTGTCATGCCGTGGCTCCCAGCAGGCTCATGTAACTGGATGGGCGTGTCGTGCCGACATTGGCCTTAGGCAAATACGGGTAGAAGTCCAAATCCAATCGCGGTGGCCGCTTCTCAATACGGCATAGCACAAGGTGTTTTACGGCATCATAGCCAATAGCGCCCAGATCAATGGCATGCTGGATTGCGCCTTGCACAACGTCCATCTCGAATGTTTCCAAAAGGCGCAGAACTTGAACGTATTCTCGCTTGCCCGGTTTGCCCATTCTGGCTTCGAGCAGTCGGTGCAGGGTGGCGAAGGCATCCGGTAGATTCCAGCCCTGCAAAGGGGCTGCCTGATCCAAAGCCCCCACCTTCTGCTCAATCAAGGGCAGGAAGTGGAGCGGGTCAAAGATCATATCCGCGGATAGGTAGGATCGTTTGTGCCGTGCAACGATCTCGTTACCGCAGCCGATGATAACCTCATGTACAAACCCACGCACATGAACATCGTGGTGTGCATAAGCCACCGGCACCGAGTAGTCATTGCTGCGATAGCGCACCATCGAGATCGAAGTGGCCCGTGTGTTGACATGGTCGCAGGCTTCATATTCCGCCACGGGCAACCCCATCAGCGCATCAAAATCGGATACCAAACGTTGACCTATGGTTTGGGTGTGGCCGCGCAAAGTATCGTCCTGACGTGCTAAACACTTCGCTTCCAGATGGGCGTTCAAATCATCAAAGCTGTCACAACGCGGCGCAGGGACCATGAAGTTGCGACGCGTATATCCAACCATGCCCTCAACGTTGCCTTTATCGTTTCCTCGCGCTGGTCGCCCGAACTTGTCATCGAACAGGTAATGGGATTGCAGCTCAGTGAACCGACGTGTGCGAATACGCGTTCTGTCCCCGAGTATCCGCGCAACGGCGATCTTGGTGTTGTCGTAGAGAATGGACTGCGGAATACCATCAAAGAACGCAAAGGCGGACACATGGCCGTCGCAGAATGCTTCCGTCGTCTCGGCAGGGTATCCCTTAACGAACACCGCATCAGAATGCGGTAAGCTCATTACAAAAAAATGGATCTTGCATTCCACGCCACCAATCACGCCAAGTGTCTCACCAAAATCAACCTGCGCGTGGCCTGGCCGATGCGACAACGGTACAAACACCTCTTTAGTGCGTCGCTTTTGTTCGCGAACGTAATAGGTCACTGTCGTCAAGCTTCCCGCGTACCCGTGTTCATCCCTCAAACGCTCAAAAATACGCTTGGCGGTGTGGCGCTGCTTTTTGATCAGGGCCTTATCTGTACGCAGTATATTATCGATGACACCAACATAATCATCAAGCGTTGGGCGACGCGGGGCTTCTGAACGCCGATAACCAGGAGGGAGCTCATGCCGCAACATCTTGGCTATCGTTTTGCGATCCTTGTTGAAATAACGCGCCGCTTCTCGAGTAGACATCCCGTCCTTCAAACAAGCACGGCGCACACGATTATAAATATCCACAGAATACATCTCCCGCCCTCCGAATAAACGAAGGACACAAACTGGCGGATTTTTACTCCGCTACAACTGCGATACGCAGCCGCTTCTGTGGCCCATTATTGCTCCGCGTTTTACAAGGCTCCAAAGGGATTGACGAACTCCCTTACTTGGTACTGTTTAAAGGCATCACAACGACAATGCATACAAAACTCATACGATTTTCATTGATCTGACCCATCTAGGGCCGGCCTTTGATCGCTTGTAATTTCTCAATACCTCAACCGAACTCCCGCCGGTCCTTTTCTGTCCCAGAGAAGGCTATTGCTATGAAAACCACCAAACTCATTCACGCGACATATCCAGAAATCGACGGAATCGCGCTCATTCAACGCTTCGCGGATCATCTTGTGAAACTCCGCACCGACAAACTTGCGGCTGTTTCTGTCGGTGACGATGAACAATCTCGCGATCTCGGATCTGACGATATCGGGGGCATGCCCCTTGAGCAATCTAGCGGCGTCGAACTCACATGGCAGGACACCCGCCGTATTGAACAGCGCGTAAACAAAATCATTCAGCGCATGAGGGCCGCGTCTGGCTTGGCGCACTTGAAAGACGAAGAAATCATCCGCCTGCGCCCTTTATTTACAAGCGTAAAGTTACTCACGTTGGAAGGTGAGCATTGGGTCGACGAACTTATTGCAACTTTGCATGCTGAGATGCCGTGGATGGCGCCGGCCACCATTGAAGTTTGGCATGCCCTCCAGCGCGGCGCCGCAACAGGGGGAGTTATCAGAATCCCACCGCTTATTTTGAATGGCCCTCCAGGGATCGGGAAGTCCGTTTGGGCACGCCGCCTCTCCGAACTTCTGCACATCCCACGATGTGAAATTGATGCCAGCCTTGGCGGCGTCGGCTTCAGTATTGCAGGAACGGAACGTGGTTGGTCCTCGGCGCAAGCTGGGCGGCCGCTCGAAACGATCCTTCAGCATCAGGTGGGTAATCCATTAATGGTGGTCGACGAAATCTGCAAAGCACAATCTGGCACGTCTACAAATGGGGCCAATCATTCTTTTGCAAATAGTTTGCTAAGTCTCTTAGAACCGGCAACCTCTGCGGCTTGGGAATGCCCTTACTATCGCACCAAAATCGACATGTCCCACATCTCTTGGGTTCTGACTGCCAACGACGCGTCCCGCATTCCTGCCCCCCTTCTGAGCAGATGCGTGGTCATTAATTTACCCAAAATCTCATGTGCCCAGCTGCAAAGGTTCGCCGTGCGGAAAGCAGACGAATTGGGACTGACAAAGGCGTCGGCGGACGCCATTGAGCAGGTCATCGGCAACGAGATGCAAAAAGCAAACGCTAATACCAGCTTGCGAGATGTCGTACGTATACTGCGCCGTGCGGAAGTCCTTGAGAGCCGACCGATGCTGCATTGATATCTGGCCAACTGACGTCGTCGCTTTGCGTGGATGGTGCAAAGCGCTGCGATATTAGGGGCCATTCAGGGGAAGCCCTATGGGGGTTTTGATGCTTGCGCATACCTGCTTATGAGATGAGCCATTCGCTGCGCAGAGCACCGAGGCCGGCAGAGCGGACTTTGCCGCCCTACGGTTTTTCTGCGCAAATGTCGGCTTTCAGGGAACCGTTCAAAAACGGTCGTTATCGGAGTTCTCGTTAGCTTCAATCAAGCCAGCAAGCCTGGCCCATAAGGGTTGGGATGACTCGTGGGGAAGTGATCCGCATCCTTGGACGGGTGCCAAATGGATATACAGCCACGTCGGATACATTTGCTACACACGTCTGTTCCGAAAAAGTGGATGCCGATGATGAATGGAGTATCTTGATTGAGTTTGGGCATGATAAGCGTGTTCAAAGTATCAATTTTGCAAGCCCATCCTATTAGAGTGGTGCTGGCTTATTGCTGGGTTAGGTTTGCCATTGCTATCCGTTTGAAAACAGTGATTTGAACACTTGTATTGATCTGCTCTTCGGGGCCTAGCACGGGAAACAGAATAATTTGAAAGCTTTACCGTCGTTCCTTGTACTCATGTTTTGGGTTAGTAGTTGGTTTCCAACATCGCCAGATAAATGGGCCGTATTTGTTGTGGCTGGCTGCATCCTTGGACTAATTGCAGCCCATCTGGCCCAAAAGTCACTTGGAGAACGCGGTTGGCCGGCAAAGGCGACTTCTGCGCTAGCCTTCGCGGTTCTGATCGGTGGCTTGCTCTTAATTTTGATAAGAGTGACCGAAAGATCGACCGTGGATGCGGGAATTACGTTTTTCTTTGTCTTGGGCGGCATGGGTTACCTCTTTTTGGTCAGAACTATTTTGGACCCCAGACAAACCCCAAAAAGGTACCGTGGAACGGGATTAGTGGTTCTTTCTCTGCTCGCAATCTGGTCGTGGGCCTCAGCGATAGGCATGTATTCCCTTCGCGGGGCGGATAGATATACCAATAAAATGTGCATTCTTGTGCCGAACCCCATTGAGTACGACACCGAATTAACCTCCATATGGGAAATGCGCCTCCCCCAAGTCGCATCGACCAGGCTGAGACCATGGGACAGTTACATTTGGGAGTTCCATGCCATCCTTGTCGTGGATGGGCGAACAGATCAATACAACTGGTCAAAAATGTGGATACGTTTCGAGCCTATCGACCCTGTCCGTAGTCCTTATCTGCCGAAAAATTGCCCTTAGAGGTTTCGTATAAATGATTGATTTTCCATTAACATTGAGACGCGGAAAGCAATTATCGTTTCTTTCGACGGCCTTAATCTGGACATTGACGGGCCCGCCATTGAGAGCGGAGCAAATGCCGCCTTTGCAGTACTTCGTTGGAGAATATTCAATGATCGGACGGGTGGCGGGTAACCTTATTGCTGGAACGGTTGTCGCCACTGAAAACAACGAACGCCTTGAACTCCACACAGAGTTATTTGGAAATGGCTGGCTGGTGCTAAACGACAACCAAAGTGAACTTGCAGCACCTCTAGCGGGTGAAATCGGCGACAGAGAACTTTTTTGCCTCTTCAAAAATGATAATGATAACTACCCAATATTAAACTGTCGCTTACAGGTTAGCGGAGAACAGGCGTCTGATGGATACCTCACACTTTGGCCAAATGGTTAGGTTCGCGATTATTAGTGCTTTGAATTCGATCTGTTTTTGATGAAACTGCTAGAACGATCCAAATGTCATCCTCACCATGCATGTAAAATGACCATCAGATTGATCCTGGTGGCTTGTGAGTGTGTAATATTTAGATTGGCATGTTGCGGTGCCGAACGATAGTCTGTGAGGGACCTGACGGGCTCGTCTCGTGTTGTTCTGGATGTCAGTCAGCTTGATGCTTCAGTTGTCCGATTGAAGTTTCTGATTTCGGCTATGTTGTTGATCAATTAGAACCAGACACAGCTACCCATCCAGTTTCCTCACCATCCCAACGAAGGCCAGCAGCGACCTTTAGGTCATAGACATCTGAACCATAGACGGACTCCACTGACGTTTGGACGCATTCAAGTTTAGACAACTCTTCACCATTATATGACACGGTGACCCAGCCAAAATGGCTCAATCCCTCGTCAGAAAATTCCGAGTTGAAACCACTCACGACCTCATAAGCGTATGCACCATTGCGGAAGGTGATCGACCCTATAAGGGCATCGCCGTCCCAAGGGCGATAATCAACTGTTGCAATAGGTTCTGACAGATAGAGTTCAGGAACTTTGCCCCGTGTTCCATAACGGTAGCTCACTGTGAAATCATCGTGGCAAATATTTAAGGAAGTGGATCGACCAACAATTTCACAAGACGAAAAGGGTATCATCCCTTGTGCGCAATCCGCAGAGACATCGGTTGCCACAATACAGAATGCAAAAACGGGAAAGATCGAAACCCTAGTTCTCATCGACTTTTCTCGTTTCAAAAAACTTGATGGATAGGTTATTATAAGCAGTGACTGACTTGGCTGTCACCACATATAACCATTTCTACATAATGATCCTGACGAACGAGCCACGGCCCTCCCTCAGGCATTGTTCGCAGTCGTATTTAATGCGTAGCAGGCTCACCCTTGCAAGCGTATGAAATCACGGCGCTAGACTTATGAACTTGATGCTCTGCACACGCTTGTCTGGCCCAAATGCAATCGCGGCATACCAGTTTGCGACATCTTGCGGCGCTTCCGAGCAAACGATGGCGTTGAATACATCCGCGTCAGGTCTCGCACCGCCAGGCACACGGCCCAAAATCGCAATGACCTCGCCCCGCGTTAGACCAACACGCAATCCCGAAGGCATGTCCCATATTTGATCCGTGGCAGTCATCCCGATCACGAGGTTATTCAGGATATCAATATCCATGCCCATCGCTGTCACACGGTCTATCTCGCGGCCATCAGGCAAAAACACACCGCTTACTTCGGGTGATCCGAGTTTATGCAGCGTCGCCACAGGGTCACCCATGGCGACACCGCCAAGCCTAAATTCGGGTCCCACTAAACACCCGCCCTCGTCGTCCGAAAGCAAAATGGGGGTTTGGGTCACAACATCTCCCATCCATGTTTTGGAATAGTCGTCCCAGACCAGACCAGCCACCACTTTGGCATCATAAATTCCACCGCCCCACCCATAGCCCACTGTGTCGGGGATGCATTCGAGCCTGCTAAGGCTTTGACCGTCCTGAGCAACGTCGATCCAACCAAAGCGTCGAGGACCAAGCTCCATCTCCTCTTCCGAAAAGGGCCGATCAAATCCTCCACCAACCTCATAGCTAAAATCGCCGTTGTAAAACGTGACGGTCTCACTGATCGCTTTGCCCAGACCAGACCACGCCTCAAAATCCACATGCGTCACGGTATCCGACAAAAGCAGATCAGGCGTTCCACCAATTGGCCCGTAGCGATAGGTTGCGACCTGATCATCAAAACAAACAAAGACTTCGGTGTTGCGCCCCTCAATCTGACACGACGTGAAGGCTTCTTGTCCTACAGGACAATCTGCCTGCGCCATGGTGCCGAGAAGGACGCCGCAACTGGTAAGACATACCCCTAGTTTTTGATCCAAATCCCTGCCCCCTTTGTCAAAATGACTATCAGATTCATTTGATAACGACTTGAATGGAAAAATGCTAAGGAATTGCCTAATGTATTATTGAAGGCGGCTTCTCACAAACGGTCGTTTTTGGGAGGTCCATATTGGTGCCACTAAGGAGGCCCAAGTGCATGAGGGTTGAAGGAAACTAGGGCTATATATCCTAGCCTCATTTCGCATTATAACATTACATTTAGTTGTTGTTGGGTAGATGAATAAGGCGGGACGTATGTTGAAAAAACGCGGGAAAAACGGCATTTCGATTGGTCACTCGTTTGCGGATGTTGTCCGAAAGACGACGACTTGGTGCTTCGTATTGGCACCTCTTACGTTGTTGTATCTCGGTGTCGCATTGCATGTTGTTTGGAGTGTTCAGCCATTCTCTCAACTTCTAGGGCTCCCTGAAAAACAGGCCGCCTCTCTTCTGTTGGATTTATGCATTGTGATGCATCTAAGATCCGGTGCTTTTGAATTTTTCCATCAAATACGGCCCTGACAAAACGTTTTCGTATTTTTTAGAGCCATCTAGGGGGGCAATCACGGAGTCCCAATTGGGTTGATGAAAAAATGCCAATGATTGCCGAGCGGGTTGATATGGCTTTGCGACGACACGGTGCAATGTGCTGACCCAACGGTCGACAGTCCATCGCGCCATTAGATCACCAATATTGATTACAAACGCACCTTCGGGTGTCGGTACATCAAACCAGCCCCCATCCGGCAAAGCAACTTGTAGACCTTGGCTTTCAGCTTGCGGCAGCAAGATCGTAAGTGACCCATAGTCAGTGTGCGCACCTGCTCGTTGTTGATTCAGCAACGAAATCTCATCTGTTGCAGGATAATTCAACGCCCGCAAACCGGAAATCGGATGATTGATGTAATCTTCGAAGAAGCCGTCGGGCAGGTTCAACGCGACTGCAAATGCCACCATAATCCGCGAGGCTAGACGTTCCATCTCGCCATAATAAGTTTGCCACGCGGGTTTGAAACCGTCTAGGTCTGGCCATATCGTTGGGACATAGCAAAATTCCAATGCCTCAGGATCGACGATACCATGGGGCACTTCTTGCGGCCCACCGTTGAAACTCTCCTTCAGATCTGGTGGCGTATCTACGCCCTTTGACTTGGCTAGCGCCTCGCTATTTGGCCCCAGATAACCATAGGGATAACCAGCGTAGGGTGCTTTCACTTTTTGTTTGTCATCGGGTGCTTGCTTGAAGAATTCTTGCACTGCATTCTGCATATCCGTAATATAGTTTTCCGGAACGCCGTGCCCAGTCAAAACGAGGAACCCGCTGTCTCGGCAGATCTTGTCCAACTGCGCGGCAAGTATTTTTCGCTGAGATAAACCTGCTTTTTCGAATCCCTGAAGATCAAAGGTTGCGAATTCCATTTATTTCTCCAACATGATGTGCCACGACTTTGGCGGTAGCTAGACACCATTCCCAAGCGAACTCAGTTTCTAGTCTAGGATTATATTTTTGAGCAGCTTATTGAAGCTGAAGTTCGTGACAAGCTGAAATTGCATATATCATTCGACGGTGGGGCTTGAGAGACAAGATGCCGATACGCGAGATTGTGCGGCGGACTGGCAAAACCAGACCTAGTCACGTAACTAAGGTTAATCGGCCTCCAAGGAACTCGGCGTGGTCCATATTAATTACATGATCCATTCACGCCTTCTGCGATGGCGTCGCTTTCTAAAATTCGCTCCCTTCAGGCTTGGTATTTTTACTGCCAAGAACGCGTGATATTGACAGCAGAATGCCTTCGAGAACTGGTTCGATAATAGGTAGTGAACTTTCACTCGCGATTTGATCAGCGGAAGATGCCAATGGTCCGCCACCGATTAGAATTGCATCGACGCCGTCATTCTGGGCGCTTTGATGCGCAATTTGCAAAAGAGCCTTTGACATCATGTTTTTGTTACCCATCACAGTGTTTGTGTCACCGATTGTAATATGCACAGCCACCAGTCGATTTGTGTATCCGTATCGGAACGCTGTGCGTTCAATCGATTGTTTAAGGTCCGGTGTCGTGGTGATAATTGAAAATTTGCGCCCGCCTTCAGCAGCTTTCGCCATGCCAGCCTCTGCAATTCCAGTAACCGGAATATTTACGGCTTTGCGCAGCTCGGTGAGGCCAGGATCACCAAACCCAGCAACAAGGATACCATCCACACCTTCGCGGTCTGCCGCAATTCCTGCTTGCACTACCAACTTGGCAGCTTCAGCTAAAGCCGTTTCATTCGCTATGAATGACGGTCCATATTCCATTGTTTGAGCCTCGATCCATACCTCTGGAGGGGCGGCCCGTTTTGCTATCTCAAGCATAGAATCGGTGGTCGCGGAATTTGAATTTGGGTTTAGCAGAACTATGCGAATGGATTTCCTCATATTGCTTTAAGCTCTGGTTTGATTGTGCAGGCGATTTCATGGGATTGTGTCACCAAAGACAACTGGGGAGGTGCGGCCATGCAGTCGGCCGTTGCATGCTTGCAGCGCGGGGAAAATGCGCATCCCGGCGGCATCGCGGCAAGATCTGGCGGCATACCTGGAATAGCGTCAATTTTACTGCCTGGAGCGACCCCATGAACAGTCGATGACAGCAAACCATTGGTGTAGGGATGGCGGGGCCTTCGCAACACTACGGACGCATCGCCTCGCTCGACGATACGCCCACCATACATAACCACAACTCGGTCAGATATCTCCGCGGCAACGCCAACATCGTGGGTTACAAAAATGGTAGCCATTCCCAGTTCCTGCTGTAGTTCTCGCAGCAGTAGAATGATCTGAATTTGGACCGTCGCATCCAGCGCTGTCGTCGGTTCATCCGCGAGGAGAAGCTTCGGAGAACAGGACAAAGCCAGCGCAATCATTGCGCGTTGGCGCATCCCCCCGACATCTCGTGAGGGTAATTTCCCAAACGCGATTTCGCTGATGGAATTTTTACTAAGTCAAGCATCTCAAGTGCGCGGGCATTTGCGTCCTTTCGACTTACGCCCATATGGCGCATGACGGTTTCTGCAATTTGATATCCTATAGTGAACACTGGGTCGAAAGCTGTGGCTGGCTCTTGAAAGATCATGGCCACTTCGCCGCCCCGATAATTGGCAAGTGCCTTGCCGCGTAACGATAGGACGTCTTTGTCGCCAACTGTAACCTGACCGGAAATCTCTGTTTTATGTTGCGGTAGAATGCGTAAGATCGAACGCAGGGTTACACTTTTACCGCTGCCAGATTCACCCAATAATCCAAGGACTTGGCCCTTCTCAAGGTGAATGTCGATATTGTCGACCGCCGTTATCATTCCCTGATCGGTTTTAAATTGCACCGTCAGATTTTTTGCTTCCAATATTGTTTTAGACATCAGAGCACCTTTTCTCCAGATTGAGGATGCCCAGAGGTGGCGTCCGATAGATGGCATGCGACAGAGTGATGCCCTGTCAGGTCTGTGCGCTGAGGAAACCATGCAATACAAACATCCGATTGGAACTTGCAGCGAGGACCAAATCCGCACCCGAGTGGCAGGTCAATGGGGCTGGGTGGATCACCAAAGATAGGCGGTTCCAGAGTGCGGAAATTCGGATCAGAGCTGGGCATCGAAGCAAGCAGGGCCTTTGTGTATGGATGACTGGGGCACTCATAGACATCCGCAGCGCGACCGAACTCGATGATTTTGCCAAGATACATCACCAGCACCTGATCACTGATATATCGCACTACGTTAAGGTCATGCGAAATGAAGATATAGCTTAGCTTGAGTTCTTCTTTCAGATCCATAAGCAAGTTCAGGACTTGAGCTTCGATAGATTTATCTAGGGCCGATACAGCTTCGTCAAAGATCACCACTTTGGGTTTTAGCGCCAATGCGCGAGCGATGTTGATCCGCTGTCGTTGACCGCCGGACACCTCGTGTGGATAGCGGTTAGCGAACCGGCGCGGTTCTAGTCCCACCTTGGCAAGAAGAGCGTGGGCAGCTTCTTTGGCAACCGTTTTCTCCACGCCGTGCACAACGGGGCCGAACATGATGGATTGCTCGATGGTTAGACGGGGATTTAAAGACGCAGAGCTATCTTGAAACACCATTTGCACATCGCGCCGAAAAGCATTCAACTCTGCGCGACTTTTGCCAACAACTTTGCCTTCCAGCTGGATGACACCGGCATCTGGTTCAATCAGATTCATCAATAACCGCGCTGTTGTGGACTTGCCACAACCGCTTTCCCCAACGATGCCAAGGGTAGCCCCCTTGGCCAGAGTAAAGGAAAATTCAGACACGGCGTGAACCTGCTTTGGCTTTTCCAAAAAACCACTTCCACGCACTTGGAAGGTTTTTGACAGACCTTCGGCGGAAAGAATGGGCACTTGAAGATCTATTTTTTCTGACGTTCTCATTGGACATCCATCGCGCTGCGCAGCCCATCGGACAGCAGATTGAAACTGAGTGAGACAATAAAGATCATCACACCGGGAAGAGCCGCGATCAGAGGCTGGCTATAAATTGCTCCGCGCAATGTGTTCAGCATCAAACCCCACTCTGGGGTCGGCGGTTTTGCCCCCAAACCGATGAAAGAAAGACCCGCCGCCATGATGATAGCGACAGACAACAGGCTGGAAGCGTAGACAAGGACCGGCCCAAGGATATTGCCCAGTATATGCACCCGAATGATGGTGAAACTACCAGCACCGCTTGCCTGTGCCGCTTCGACGAAATCAAGGGAACGTACCTGTGTCGTAGCGCTTTCAGTGATACGCACAACTGGCGGGATCAAAACAACGGTCAGGGCAACAAGCGCGTTGGTGAAGCCAGCCCCCAATGCGCCCGCAATAGCCACTGCCAAAAGCACGGATGGAAAAGCAAAGACGACGTCTGTTGACCGCATGATAATTGCGTTGGTCCATCCGCCAGTGTACCCCGCAAAGGTGCCCAAGGTCCCACCAACGAGCAGGGCAAAAATTACAGGCAGAATACCCATCAACAAAGACATCCGCCCGCCATATAGCAATCGGGTGACCATATCGCGCCCAAGTTCATCAGTACCCAGAATGTAGCCTTCCGTCCCCACAGGTTTAAGCCTTTTGACAACGGTTCCGACGGCGGGGTCGTATTGTGTCAGCAGCGGGGCGAAGATTGTCGCTAAAATTATGACCCCAAGAGCAATCATGCAGCAAACCGACACTTTGTCTTTCAGCAATCTGCGCAAGACAGATGACCAGTAACCTTTAGAGATGATGACGATTTCGCTCGGCACATCAAAGTTTTCAGCTGTTTCGATCATGAGCGACGGATCCTTGGGTCAAGCAGAGGTTGGATGATATCAACCAATAGGTTCAGGCTGACAAAAAACATTGCGAGAACAAGTATTGTGCCTTGCAATAAAGGAATATCGCGCTGAAGGATCGCTCCATTCAGCAGCAAGCCAGTACCAGGCCAAGAAAACACCGTTTCCACTAGAATAGACCCGGCCATTAGATACCCCATCTGGACGCCAATAACGGCCAGTGCGGTTGGAGCCGCATTTTTGACCACATGAGCGAAGATCTGTGGTTCTGTCAGACCCTTCGCTCGCAGCGCGTTTACAAATTCCATGCTCAGTTTCTCGGCGACGAGCGCGCGTACAGAACGTGTTACGATCCCAGCGGGTGCGGCGGCCAAGGTCACAGCGGGTAAAACCATAAATCTCAGCCGTTCTAGCAAGGTCATGTCGCTTCCTGTACCTGCCCCCATTGACGGGAACAGGTTCAGATTGACCGAGAAGATCACGACAAGAACAATGCCAAGCCAATAGTTTGGAATAGAGACACCCGAGATTGAGATAGCAGATGCGACTTTATCAACCGGAGAGCCCACTTGGTATCCGGCGATCAAACCTAATCCAGTACCGACGGTAAACCCGATCAGCGACGCCAATCCTGCGAGTGCCAGCGAATACCCTATCGCGTTGCCAATTTCCGATGCGACCGAACGACCTGTCGAGATTGAGGTGCCAAAATCGCCCTGAAGTACGTTCCAAAGCCAGTAGCCATATTGAACCGATAGCGGCTTATCTAGTCCATAGCGCGCTTTTGTTGCGTTGATCATTTCTTGCGTTGCGTCTGTGGGTAGCACCAGGGCAAGAGGGTCGCCTGGTGCCAGTTGAACCAACGAAAAGCAGATCAAACTTACAGCGAAAGAGACTGGAATTGCGTATGCAATTCTTTTAAGAATGTAGGACAGCAATTGCAGTCTCCTTTTTGATCACTGCATTAATCGATATACGTGGAAGTAAGGTCTTGGAACCAGTTCTGCGCCGGGACAAATCCCTTGACATTTGGTGCCAGAACCCTTGGTTGCACGTCATGTGCAACGAATAGGAACAACGCATTATCCACATAGTGTTCATGCAAACTTTGGATCGCTTCAAGTTGCTTTTCTTGATCGAATTCGCCACGGATCGTATCGATCAACTCATCGACTTCGGCGTTTTCATAGTAACCCCAATTCGTACCTTTTGGCGCTTCGAGACGACTATCGACGTGACGCATTAGCGAGGTAAAGGGATCTTGGCTAAAATATGAACTGTTTGTCGAATGCGCGCCATCAGTCGTCGGGTCTTTTGCACCCGCCCGCCAATTAGCCAATAAAGCATTCCAGTCGCGGACATCAAATTCCACGTCGATGCCAATTTCAGCTAGGTTTTGCTGGATGAGTTCATTCATCAGAATGGGCTGCATCTGACCGCCACCCGATGGCGAAATGATCGCCTTAACACTGACAGGATTCTCTTTGGAATATCCGGCCTCGGCCATCAACGCGCGCGCAGCTTCCACATCATAGGTCACTTTGAACTCCGGTTCGCCAAACCAATCGCTGCTTGCGGGAACCATACCTTGTGCCGGTGCCATCAGGCCGCCCAGCAGAACTTTCATACCTTCACGGTCAATCGCCAGATTTGCGGCCTTGCGAATGCGCTCATCGCGCCACGGCGACCCTTCAAGCATAGACAGATGCCATGGCCATACATGTGGGTAAACATTCGAAACAACATTGAAGCCAGCGCCAGTCATACTGTCGAGAGCGTCGGATGGCGGAGCTTCTATCCAATCAACCTGCCCAGAACGCAATGCTGCAACGCGCGCAGAAGAATCGGCAACTGGCAAAAGGATTACCTTGTCCAGTTTTGGCGTGCGATCCGGATTCCAGTAGTTATCGTTGCGTACCAGAACAGCGCGTTCGCGAGGCACATATTCTTCAACCGTGAACGGTCCGGTGCCCGATGCCGCATTCAGAAAAGCATCCCAGCTGCCCACAGCCTCCCATTGTGCTGGGCTCGACATAACGATCCAAGCGATCTGAAAAGGGAACAGCGCATCTGGTGACGCGGTTGTTATTTCGACAGTCTTGTTGTCAATGGCTTCATAGCTGACGACCGTAGGAATGCGGCCCTTGCCTTGCGCGGATTGGCGTGGATCGAATTGGGGCGCGTCCTGGTTTAGGAGCTTGTCCAAATTCCAAATGACTGCATTGGCATCAAATGCCGACCCGTCATGAAATTCAACACCGTCTCGCAGGGTAAAGGTCCATTTTGTTTTGTCGTCAGGGTTAACGGACCATTCCGTCGCTAGACCCGGTATAAGAGTCACCGGCTTGTCGGCAGAGGCGAGGTCATAAGCTACAAGCGCCTCAAACACCTGATATCCAAGAAAGCGCATACCTTCCGCGCCTTGATCCGTCTGACCATTTGGCAAGGGAATATCTGAGGCTGTAATTGCTACCCTGAGCGTACCCTGCGCGAGGGCAGATGAAGTCAATGTAGCTGCGAATGCCACCACCGAAACCGTTATAGCGACAGGTCGCAGGACACTTTTTCCTAACCAAGCCATCCCTCCAGTGAAACGTATGTCCGTTATGTACATCTTCGTTCTCTCCTTGTTGTTTCCATGATCGATGTGAAAAAAATCCAGCGCGTGGAAAATTCTTTTCATCTACAGCCTTTATGAAAAAAATATACCGCGCGAGGGCAAACAAATATTCAAATTTTGAAAACTGTAGTTTTGCGGAGTTTTGTCGAAAATCGCTCAAATTTGTGGCGGCAGGCTAAGAAAATAAGCTGAAATAGTTAAATGTCGCCTAAAGTCTCGTGGAGCGATTCTATCATCGCCAAGCGTTTGCGCCCAGTTGGGCCCGCCAATTCGATCACCCTCACGGCAATAAGGTGCAGCAACGCGATCAAGGAAGCATGATTGAAGAGTGGTCCAGGCGCTGCCGTTCGACAGTGAAAATGCCAGTCCAATCCTTTTTTGCGTTCCTCATTTCCATCGGAAATAAACGCCGTCCTCGCACCAGTACTCTGGATCAGGTTAAGCAATTGGATGTTTCCACTGACCTGCCTTTGCAGCCCAAGGAAAACCACACAGTCCTCTGAAGATATACCAGCGATGTGTTCCGCTAAAGTTTCACCCTGCTGCGGAATGACACTGACACCCTCTATCACTTGTAGAATTTGCCACTGAAAGTAATTGGCGAATGAAAAGCTTGTTCTGAAACCAATTACCCAAACTCTTCGGGCTGCCAAAATGGTTTCTGCCAGTTGATCAATTTCCTTTAGGTTGGTCATGGAAAACGTATGGTCAATGTTGTCTTTCGCTTGGTTGATATGAGCATTGATCAGTTCGTCAGGATTTTTGGTCTTGGATCCCAAAAGGTAAATTGCAGCACCTGTCTTTTGGTCCGTGCGCACATGTCTTCGTGCCTCATCGTAGCTTTCATACCCTAGCTTTTTAATAAAACGGGAGACTGTGGCGTTTGAGACCCCCGCAAGTTGAGCGAGTTCGGTTGCGGTATAGCTGGCAAGTTCTCCAGGGAAACTCAAAAGAAAATCTGCCAACCGCCGTTCCGTAGGGTGCATTTCGTGGAGATTACCTTTGATACGCGCCAGAAACGTGTCATTTTTTTTGGGCGGCATGGTATCTCCGTGAAAAATTATTTTCACAAAAGCATGTTGTTGGGCGATGCGCAAGATGTTTGAATACAGTGGCGAGGGCCTCCATGGTGTATTCTAAAAAACTCTAACGATCATTCGAGCCATATTTTTCATCCTGAGTGATTTGTGTACGCTTAAGCCTTCTTGACTTTGAACGATGCGAACAACAGTGAAAGACAAATGATGAACGAGACCTCAGATATGAAACCATCAAAAATACCCGCCAATGCGGCTTTACTTTTGATATTTGTGATTGTGTCCGTGGTGCTAAAATTCGTTGCTGGGCCTATGGGGCTCATCGGGTTGGCCGTGGTCCTTGTTTGGGCCGTCAAGCTGCTGATCGACTTTGTGCGCTGGCTGAGAACGGAAAAAAATACGCGACCCAAAATGACGTTTCCTAAAAAGACAGCATTGGCGGTTTTGGTGGTACTCCTCGCTGTTGGTTATTTCGCTTATTTGATCGCGCGCGATTTGGCCACGCTTTGAGGGAGTGACCGTTTTATCCCCGTGTCGAAAAATGGGCATCGATGACGACGAAGCTCTACTAAGCGCAGAAAGCGCAGCAGCGTTAGAAGCGGAATGTCAGAAATGGTTTATGTCCGTCGTTGAGGACTACAAAAAAGCGCAAACTTCAAGCCAGTAATTCGCTTACTTGCTCTGGTGAGGTAGAGTGTTTTCTTTTTTAGTGAAGCAGGCATTCGACCAGAGCGCAGCATCCAACAGTTTGGGCTCTTGATCTCGATCAAAAGCATGCTGTTCCTTCAATAATGTAAAACTAAATATTTGACTAAATTTCATGCCTCTCGTTTTTCGAAATCGGTAGATTGGGTCGGTCGCGAGTTATGGCTGAATCTGGTGTTTGGGGGGCAGGTCAGCTAATAGCCAACCTAATGCAATAACTTTGCAAGTGCAGCGAACGGCAGCTCCCCACAATTGACCGTCGACAGAAGCGCCACAGACAATGCTGTCACCACTAAAGATGTTCTGGCGTAATCTAAGAGTCTATCGTCGCTGACCGCTCCACAAAACCGCGCGCGACGGGAACGGATATCGAGACGTTGAAAGTAATCCCGAATTTTGCCTTGATTGGCCGCATAGAGACGACCGACCGGGATATCCTGAGGATATCTGTTGAGACGCATTGCTTGAGCCTCCCGTCTGCCCAAAAGTATGGGCCAGCTTCTTCGGGAGGAGGTGAAGATGCTGGCCCTGTGCATTGGCGCTCCCTGTTGGTTTTGTTGCCGCCGCCGCTCGTGCTGGCTTACTCTGGGAGGAGCGAGAACCAGCACTTTTCGTGTATTTCTCAGACCTATCGGCCTGTTATTTATTCCTCAGCCATCAGTGTTTCTGCATACTTGGGTATGTCAGAGCGCCGGATACCAATCTGGGCAAGCTGATGGTCGCTCATGTTCGCGAGGGTGGACAGCATCCTGGCCATTTGAAGGGATTTCAGTACGGAATGTGCTTTGGCCCCAATCGGCGCCAGTATCGAAACAAAGCCATGCGCCATCTTTGACAAAGAGATTGTAGCGGTGACGGCATGACGGCCTTCAGGCCCAGCCGTATGTGAGTTAACAGTCATAAACGGCCTCCATAGCCAATCTCTTGATGTTGCTGCGCGGTATGCCCAGATCTCTCAGATCACGGTCCGTGAGCGCCGCGAGTTCTGAAAACGTGGCGCGATAGACCTTACGCTTGGCCAGCGCCTGTCGGATCTGTTCACGCCTTTGATGAAAAATTGTGCGGCCAGCATCCAAAACGACGTCTAGCCCAGAGTTTGATCGGGTAACTGCCATGATATGTCCTCGTTCATTGCTGCGATGCAGTATTTATGCTGCATTGCAGAGATACGAGTATTTGGTAGCGCTCACAATTAGGCAATTTGGCAAAGGGCCTGTTCCGGATAGGCACAGGGAAGTGATGTATAATGGATATTTCTGCGCAGATGTTGACCTTTGCGACTGTTGTCGAACGCGGCAGCATTTCGGCTGCGGCACGAACGATTGGACAGACACCCTCTGCGGTCAGTAAACAAATTGGTCTGCTTGAAGATCAGGTTCACTACCGTTTGCTTAATCGGACCAGAACAGGCGTCTCACCGACGCAAGAAGGCCAGGAATTCTACGAAAAGTGCAAAGCCATGGCGGAAAAGTACAAGGAGGCTGAGGCGCTAATCCTGAACTTGGACGGTATCCCGCGTGGGATGCTCAAAATCGCATCAAGTGTTGCGTTTGGTAAGTCTCAATTGATCCCAGTTTTGCCTGCATTTCTCGAGGAAAACCCTGATGTTCAGGTGTCCTTGGAACTCACAGATCGCGTTGTCGATTTGCAGAGCGAGGGCTTTGACGCCACCATATGTTTCGCCGAACAGCGCAAAATCCCTGACATCATGGTTCGTCGCATCATGCAAAGCCGTCGGGTCTTGTGTGCTTCACCTACCTATCTGGAACGGAGGGGAAACCCCAAAAATTTCGAAGAGTTAAGACAGCACAATTGTCTTAGGATTGCTGGAAACAGTAATCGGAATTCTTGGAACGACTCTGACCCCTTCAACGGCCAAGGCTTCGAAGCAAAAGGCCGTTTCGAGGGAAACAGCACCGACGTTATTTATCGCGCAGCGCTTGCCGGGATCGGAATTGCGCGACTACCTTGTTACATGGCGGACCGAAAGTTCCAGTCGGGTGACCTGATCCATGTTTTGCCGGAATACGCGCCGCCAAGTACTGACATCGCGATTATGTTCGCCGAAAAGCGCAACCTCGCACCGAAAACCCGTGCGTTGATTGATTTCCTTGTGCACCAATTTCGAGATGTCCCAGAATATCAAATGACAGGGTCTTAGTCGCTGATACGTAAAGAATTACCGAAAGTAGGAAGCACCATGACGGAAAATACAACACAAACAGGCAGAGATCTCTCTGAACGTTTGAACCCGGGGATGGGAGATGCGCTGAATGCGCGCTACGGTCACTTGCTCCCCGGGCATGGCCGAGGGGGTCGTCGACTTTGGTCTTGTCCCGCTTAGGTTCCGGTCTCCTAACTCATTTATGCGGCCTTTCGCTCGAAAGCCAAGGGGCTTTTGCCGCCCAGCGATGAGTGGCGACGGCGCGGGTTATAGAAGCCATGTGTGGATGCCCCTTTCAATGCAAGAAGTTTTTCAGGTTGCTTAGAACAAGTGATCAGTGCAGTCGTGTGTCCGGCCTATATATGCAGCTTTCACACGCCGCTGGCCTGTATGGTGTCCGTGGATTAGGTCCAAATCGTTGATGCGAGCACGTGGCTCCTGGCTTCTATCTGGTTTTCCCAACCCCGTCTTATGACCGTTGTTCCTTACTCTCCTTCGCCCTTCTCACATTGCCGGTTTACTCCAACGCATGGTGCAAAGCTTAGGCAGCCAGCGGTGGAATTCGATAGTTCTCTTTTGTGGTTGTTAAGGCCCAAGCAGTTCGGGCAAGCTTGTTTGCTAGTGCGGTCGCCACCAGCATACGAGGCTTGCGTGCCAGCATCTTGGCAAGCCATGATCTAGGTGGCGGACCTTTCCGGATAGCCCAACGTATGACGGCCAGTGCACCGGTGATTAGCAATCGCCTAATATCACGCTGCCCCATTTTTGAGGTTCTACCCAGGATTTGTCGCCCACCGGTCGACTTCTGCCTTGGTACAAGCCCGCACCAAGCTGCAAACTCACGTCCGTTAGAAAATTCTTCCATTGGTGGCGCGAAGGCTTGAATGGTCGTGGCACACATAGGCCCAACCCCGGGGATCGTCATGAGCCGTGATGTTGCTTCATCTGTTTTTGCTCGGCCTTTGATTTCGTGATCTAGCGCCATAATCCGCTCGTCAAAAAAAGCGATCTGATCAATGTATGCTTGGCAAAGGTCTAAGATTTCAGTCGGCAGGTCAGGCGCAACTTCATCAAAACTGGTTATCATGCGCCTAAACTGAACCATCCCTTGAGCGACGACGACGCCGTATTCTGCTAAATGGCCCCGCAACGCGTTTACCAACTGGGAGCGTTGGCGGACAAACAAATCGCGTGTTCGAAAGACCATACCCTGCGCCTACTGTTCCGCGCTTTTCACCAAGACGTAGCGCATCGTCGGACGCGATGCCGCCTCCGCGATGGCTTCTGCATCATTTGCGTCGTTCTTTTGACGCTTCACAAATGGCTTAACGTAAACAGGTGGGATTAGACGCGTCTCGTGACCAAGCCTGCCAATTTCACGCCCCCAATAATGGGACGTAGCGCAAGCCTCCATCGCAACAACGCACCTTGGAAGCTTACTCAGGAACGCAATAAGCTGAGGCCGCGACAATTTCTTGCGAAACACAACAGAACCATCGGTGGCAGCCCCGTGCAGCTGGAAGCTCCGTTTTGCTAAATCAATTCCTACTATGCTAACATTCTCCATGGATGCTCTTCCTTTGTATGACAGTTTAAACTGCTATCATTCTGGCACATTGCGATGCCGCCGGGTGGGGCATCCACCCCATCATTGATATACTGGAATATCGCTCCTTCTGCTTGGCGTCTGGTTTCCCATCGATTACGCCAGATCAGCTCAGCCTTGATGGATTTGAAGAACGTCTCGACCATAGAATTGTCCTAACAATTTCCTTTGCCGCTCATTGATACTTTGAAACCATGCTTGGATAGCCTTTGGGCTTAATCCGACGAGCGTCCCCATGTTTTGGCCACTTTGTATTGGGCCCAAGTTTTAGGGGTAGTAGCGGGCTTCTCCTTAAACCGACTTGTTAGATCTTGCTAGGCAACCATAGGACAATGTCTGGCACAGCAATCAGTAATGCCATCAGCATTAGCAAAACGCCAAAATATGGTACGACGGATCGGGCGATCCGCATCATTGGTTCTTTCGTAATGCCTTGAATAACAAAAAGATTGAAACCAACGGGCGGCGTAAGCTGTGCCATTTCGATAGTAACGACTAGAAAAATCCCAAACCAAAGAGGATCCCATCCAGCCATAATAATGGCTGGCAACGTGATTGGTAAAGTAACAACAATCATCGACATCCCGTCAAGAATGCACCCAAGGAAAAGGTAAAGGACAAGCAATACCAAAACCACTCCTACGGGCGATAGGTTTGCATCCGTAACAAAACCAACCACAAAGGTGGGAATACCCAGATAGTTGAACGCCACAGACAAGAAGGCGCCTCCACTAGTAATAAGAGCCAGCATGCTTGAGGTGTAAACAGTCGAAACAGCCGCTGCACGTAGCGTCGAAAACGACAAATCTCCTGATAATGCCGCAAGCCCCATAGCACCAGCTACACCCAAGGCCGCCGCCTCTGTTGGGCTGGCAAAGCCACTGTAGAGGCCGACTATCAACAAAACAATTAACGCCGTTATAGGGCCCAAATTGCGGATACTTTGGAGTCTGTCTTTGCGTGTATAGGACTCTCCGCCTGCTTTGGAAGTTCCGCGATAGATACTAAGTGCCATCGTCATCAAGCTAAATCCAAAGGCCAGAAGCAATCCCGGAATAATACCCGCTATAAACAATTGCAAAATGGAAACCTCTGCCAGCACACCATAAATGATCATGGGTAGGCTAGGTGGAATCAAAAATCCAATCGTACTTGCTCCTGCAAGCGATCCAAGCGCAATGTCGCGATCATACCCACGCTTCTCAAGTTCGGTCAGTGTAATGCGCCCAACAGTCGCCGTTGTCGCCGCTGAAGAGCCAGAAACAGCGGCAAACAGTGTTGACGCAACTATGTTGATATGAAGTAAGCGGCCAGGGAGCCGAGTTGTCCATGGAGCAAGACCGGAAAACATGTTCTCAGACAATCGCGTCCGAAACAACATCTCCGCCATTAAAATAAAGAGAGGTAAAGCCAAAAGTTCGGTCGAACTAACCGTGTTAAATAAGCTTTGCCCGAGAATTTTATCCACGGGAAGGTCGCGAAAAACACCTAACCCGACAATTCCCGTCGCCATCATCGACAAGCCAATCCACACGCCACTTGCCAACAAGACAAGAAAGACACCAACGAGCGTTGAAACGAGAATAGTCATCAGTGTTCTTTCTTACTTAACGTACTGTTATCAAATAATAGTAGGACTATTTGGGCTGCGAAAGTACAGGCAAACAATGTCATACCGAGTGCCACGAAAGCTTGTGGCAATGCCATCGGGACAGATAGCTCCCATGAACGTGATCCCCGTTGCAGTGAAGTAAGGGCGAGGTTTATAAGTGCGGTTGCGCCATAACTACTAACCGCAAAAGCGACGGTCAAAACTACCGCTTCTACGAGTAAAGCCAATCGCCCTTCGAGAAGGCGTGAAAGCATAGTGACACGCACATGGCTCCCTGCGACAAGCGCTGGCGCAAGTCCTAGAAAGAACATTGCGGCCATCATAAACGCCGCCAACTCCCAACTTCCCGCCAAAGAGCGAGAAAGAAGGTTGCGTGACAACAATTCCCCCAACAACACGAGAAAAATCATCCAAAGCAGTAACGCTGCTGTTGTTTCAGCGATTTTTGAACAGACGTTAACCGCGCGGCTGAGGGAACGGAGTTGCATCAGTTGCGTTCGATTAAGTAGGCATCAAGAACTGGGCGAGCATCTGGACCGGCGGTGTCGGCAAAGTGATCCCATTGTTTTTCGGCAGCTTCTTCAAGTGCTGCCGAAAGCGCTTCAGTTGGTTCTGATACATTCATACCCGCATCAGTAAGTTCCTTCAGGCGAACACTGTCTTCAAGTTCGGCAACGCTACGAAACTCTGGCTGCATACGTTCAGCGATGCCTGCAATGATCTGTTGATTTTCCGCAGACAGTTTATTGAAGCTGTCCAAATTGACACTAACAACTGCGGTAGGGTTCACATAACTAGTCGTTGTTACTGCGTCCATAAACTCCCAGAACTTTCCGTCCACACCTGATGTGGCTGAAGTTGCGATTCCGTCAAGGCCACCAGAAGCAAGCGCAACCAACGCATCTGCCCAAGGCATCAAGGCAGGTGCTGCACCAACGTCAGCTAGAAACTCTGTGCTCGACTTGTTCGCTGTACGGATTTTCAACGACTTAAGGTCTGAAACTTCCTCGACTGGAGCTTTGGTATAAAGTTGCGCGCCGGGCCAAAAGACCGAGTAAAGAATTCTTTGATTGTTGCGCTCGGCAATCTGCTCATAAACTGGCTTAGCGAGGGCATCCAGTTTCGCTGCGTCGTCAAAACTACGGGTTAGGTAAGGCTGCCCCTGTATGCCAAAAAACGGCTCATCACCAACAGCGGTGTCCAGATGAAAATGCGCAATCGGAACGATTCCGTCGCGAACAGCCCCTAGCACTTCAGGCCCTTTTAGCCCAAGCGACCCTCCGGCCATAACGTTAATAACAACTTCGCCATTTGTTTCGGCCTTAACGGCTTCTGCAAAATTAATGGCATTTTGCGTGTCAAAATTTCCCGTGGGAAAATTGATGTGCATGTCCCAAACAGTTTCTGCTTGGGCACTTGTTGCGAAAAGGAAAGCAACGGCAGTTATAGCGCGAATTGACATCTGTTAGTTCTCTCTCTGTTGTTTGTTTTTACTCTTTTTTCTTGGACTTTTGCTCCACGGTTTTCCGCAGTATTTTATATCAATGACTTACAGAGTCACAGTTTGTTGAAAAAAACTTGCATCCGGTCCATTGCAGCTTCGATGCGCTCATAGCTTGCTGAACCATAGCAAACCCGCAAAAATCCCTCGCCAGCCTGCCCATAAAATGCACCGGATTCCACCACGACATCAGCCTCCTGCAACAAGCGGTCAGCTGCCTCTTGGCTTTGCAGGCCTGTACCGAAAATATTGGGAAAGGCATATATAGTACCCTCTGGACACGCGCATGTAACGCCAGGCATCTGGTTTAGACGTGCAACAACCAAGTCGCGCTTGCGTTTATCGTCATCAACCATTTCGGCAAGAATCTCGCTTGGGCCGGTCAAGGCAGCGATCCCGCCATATTGGATAAACGTATTTACGTGAGTAACTTCGCTTGCCACAATCTTAGCAATCGCACCCAAAACCGCTGGCCCTGCTGTTAGATAACCGAGGCGCCAGCCATCCATGGCAAAGGATTTAGTGAATGCATACATCGAAACAGTGCGTTCTTGCATACCGGGCAGCGACGCGATGCTTATATGTTCCGCACCATCAAATACAATTTGATCATAGACCTCATCCGCAATGACATACAGATCGTGGCGCTGTGCAAGTGATGCCACACCCAAAAGCTCGTCGCGAGTATAAACGCGCCCTGTCGGGTTACACGGATTAACCAGCACAATAGCTTTTGTCCGAGGAGTGACTGCCTTTTCGATCTGTTCGGCATCGAGTTTATAGTCATTTTCTGGGTTGAGAGCGACGATGACTGGCTTGCCGCCAGCCATTTCAATCTTCCCTAAATGCTGCGGGTAATAGGGTTCGACCAGAATAACTTCGTCCCCATCATCAACCAGGGCCATAAAGGCAGCATACGAGGCTTGGGTTAGCCCGTTGGTCACAATTATATCATCTAAGCTAACGTCAATCCCGTTGTAACGGCTGAGCTTATCGCTAATTGCTTCCCGAAACTTCGGTAACCCTGGAAGATCACTGTAATGCACCTCACCGCTGCGCAGAGCATTCACCGTAGCATCTATGATGTGCGTTGGAGTGGTATGGTACGGGCGACCAAGCTCTAAATGGATGATGTCACGATTTGTGTGATCAACGGCAGCGGCCTTTGCGACCATTCCGTAGCTTTTTGGAGAAGTGTCTGTGATGCGTCTTGCAAGTTTTTGCATTGTACTCTGCTTAATCTAAAAATGAATCGTTGCCGTGTTGATTTTATTAACTTATTCTGAGTTTGATCAAATGCGCAAGTAGAAAGATATCAAAATGACGAACCACGTAAGACGAGCCATATTATCAGGTTCAAAGTTCGAAACACTGGCGGGATACAGTCGCGCCATCGTTGATGGAGAATTTATTTTTGTTTCTGGAACAGTAGGTTACAATTTCAAAACCGGAGACATCCCAAAGGGCGCGGAGAACCAAACTCGACAAGCCTTAGCAAATATCTCCGAGGCCTTGGCGCAGGCGAACGCAACCCTACAAGACATTGTGCGCGTGCGTGTGTTTCTAACTTCGCGCGATGACATAATTCCGGTTTCAACAATATTAGGAGAAACTTTTAGTGAACCACGACCTACCAACACAACTGTAATAGTACAGTTGGCCGAAGAAGAAATGCGGGTTGAATTGGAGGTTACTGCGCTTAAGCGTGCTGACTAACTTTGAGCAGTTTAGAACCCACGCGGCAACGCCGCTTGTAGTTGGTTTTGGGTGCGGCGAATATCCGCTTCCACTTCATCCGCTGCGCGGTCGGCATCATGGTCGCGCAGTGCTTCCACAATTTTCATATGCCCAATGGCATAAGGTTCATGGTCCCCATCACGCCATTTTTTGGTGAGCTGGTCCGACAGCATCCTCATATAAGGTCCATATTGAAGCCAAAGAGTTTCAATCAATGATGGCAGGACTAACGAACCAGATGCGCGATAGATAGCAAAATGAAAATCTCGGTTTTTCAATAGCATGTCATGTGCATCGCGATGGTTTGCGACCTCGGAATGTATGCGAGCCAGCCGTGCCAACTCATTCACCGCCTCTTCTGTCACCAAAGTTGCGGCCAGAATGGTCGCCTTGCGCTCCAAAAGCACACGTGCCTCTATTATATCGTCCAAGCGTTTACGATCCACCGCAGGCACGCGAGCAGAGCCACTAGACCCAACCTCCAACGCACCTTCAGTGGTCAAGCGCCGCAAAGCTTCACGAACCGGCATGTGACTGGTTTGAAACGCTTGCGACATCGCAGAAATCGTCAACACTTGACTGGGATCAAATCGCCCAACCGTCAACGCATCACGCAGCGCACGATAGACAGTATCGCCAACAGTGGAGCGAGACGAAACTGGACCCAAATGATTGAGGTTTGATTTGAAATTCATGTGATCCCTATAAGCGGCGGCCCGTCCGTTGATCAATATCGCGCCCACATGGCGAATGGGCAAGTGTATAATTCAGAACACCCCTTACTACCCAGAAGTTTTAACCAACTGACCGCAACACCTGCGTAGGACAGTACGACGCACCAAAATACTTAGAAAATAAGAGTTTCGGGCATACCTTAATGCGCGTGTCCCCGGTAATCCCCCGAAGAATGGTTGCGTTGAAAACTAGAATTTTCTCGGCAGTATAAGCTAAGGAGATTCACGATGAAGAAATCACGTTATTCAGAAGCACAGATCGTCTCAATTTTGAAAGAAGCTGAGAATGGGGTTCCGGTATCTGAACTTTGCCGGACGCATGGGATGAGCAGTGCTGCATTTTACCAGTGGCGCTCAAAATATGGGGGAATGCCCTCTCGGTGATGAAAACATCACCTGTCAGGTAATAGACGCCTCTCTTATTTCGGAGATGAAACATTTGCAGGCTGAGAATGCGCGCCTGAAACGAATGTATGCGGATATGGCGATGCAAAATGAATTGGTGAAGGAAGCGCTCGCAAAAAAGTAACGAGGCCGTCTTTCCGACGAGAGATGGCCCAACATGCAGGTTCTTACGCCGCCGTTGACACTGAAGCCGTTTCAGTTCCTTGAGTTGTTCTGTGCCCATTCCGCCATGCTTTTTCTTCCAGCGGTAATAGGTTTGTTCAGTCACACTGATCTGACGGATAGCGTCGATCCGAGGCATACCTTGCCCCATCAGTACTTCAACTTGCCGTAATTTAACGACAATCTCTTCGGGCTTGGGTCTCTTTATGGCCATCTATGGTCCTCCGTTTCCTAACTATAGGGACGGACCACTTCAAAGGGGGAGGCTCAAACCCTCGAATAAATCATAAAAATCTTGGTGGGTAGGCGGTGTGGAATTTTAGATCTTAGAACGGGTCAAGCGGAGATGACGGCAGTGTCTGCAGCTGCTGCTAACAGTCTTTTCGGCAATATTGTCAAAAGCTTTTAATCAGGCTCGCCAGTTGCTAACTCTCGCGAACGATCTGAATGAGGCGGCGAAACTCATCGTCAGGCATTGCTTGCTTCCAAAAGTTTACGAAACGACAGACCAACTGCAAATTACCGACTTCGTAGTGCCCATCACTGTTGATGCGATCCGCCGATGGCCTCATGTTCTTATCGGTTTCATACTGGAGCGGAAGTCCAGTGATTGCGCAGCGCTTATCCTGCTGCTTCAGCAAATCTGACAGCAGCAATTCAAGTTCACGCTCCGACATTTTGAGGTCTTTATTCTTAACCGTCGTCTCCACTATCTGACCGTTGGAGGTTTTTACGGTATTCAGAATGGAATACTTCATATCAGCGATGGCTTTCTCCCAATCGTCACCAAAACGCACTTTGCCAGTACCAGTCGGTCTTGCTGTGGGTGCCTCTCCTAAATCGAGCCCCCACCATAGGGCGTCCAACGTCCACAGGTCGATATCCAGCTTGTCAGCCAGACCAATCAACACTTTATTGACAGCCTCATATTTAACACCAACTGTTGCGCCACGTGGGATATCGGGCCAAAGGTCGAAGTGTCGAAGAGCTTTCTCAGAAGTGCCGTTCCAAACTCCGAATTTGTTTGGGTAGGCTACGTGTAAGATGGCGGAGAACTTGGCCGGTCCCATACCTGGCAATATGGCTGTGTTGTCTACACGGCCTCGGATTGGCAACGTTTCATCCACTAAGATGCCCAGGACTCCACGCAATCTAGCCATATCGGCATAGACTTCGGGTTGGCGTTCCAACCCTGACCAATGCTTGTTATGTTTCGAGCTCAAAAAACGTCGAAAATCCTTCTCTTTCAGAGCTATCACCGCGTCCGGCTGAAAAATTGGCCCAAATTGGCCTAGAACCTCGGCTTGGTCACCAACAATTTTCTGAACTTCTAAGTCAGCTATTGCCGTTTTAAATTTTTCAATGGCTTTGAAATCCATGAATCCGCTCCAATCAAGTTTCTAATAGCGATGCTGGTCTGTCCGGACGTTGGCATTCAAGACGCCCCGTTCTTTAGGATGTACCTGACACCTGCGCCCGCAAATTCGGGTGTGGAAATATCCAGAACGCGTGCGATAGCGCACAGCGCCTCAACATCGGCCGAAACAATCTGACCATTGATGAGGCTGGACAACCATTCCAAGTCTACCCCCGCCTTCTCCGCGATGTTTGGTACATCAGTTTTTCGAACTGCCGTCATCCTGACGAGAGCTTGGGGAAACTCAATCTCTCGATCAGATAATAGTTGGTCGATACTCTGATGAACTCGCTCCTCCCCAGTGTTGGTGCGTTGTGGGATGAACCCACGTCGGCGAGACAGCCAGAGTTTGGCGTCATCGCTATTGAGCCTAAATACGGTAGACTCTTTCCCGTCTTTCCCGTCTTTCCCGATTTCAATCGATTTTACGAGCTTAAATCCCTCCTTACTAAGTGATGTGCGAACAGCAGAGACTTTCATGTTTGCAAGCAGCGAAAGATCACGAATTGTAAGATCAGATTCTTCGTGCTCGAACAGGCTGAAGCGCGCAAGGAAGGTATCCAGCATCTTCCTTATGGGGAAATCATACCACTCATGAAACGGTGACGGTTCGCCAAATTCCCCCATCCAAGTTTGGATAAACCCTTCCTGTAATTTGACCACATTGTACCAAATTTTATGTATTGGTTCGAGATCATCAAAGGTACGGAGCTGATACGAATAGTCGTAGGCCGTTTTGATGTGGTCATAGAGCTGATGCCGGGTGATATCGATCCCGGTGTGAGTTAGGAAATCTATGTCGCTGTAGACCTCGTCAGAGATGCCTAAGTACAATTTTACAAGCTTACCTTCGCACTTGGGGCCAATAGCCTCCAGCACACTGGCTTGCGCCATGATAGCTCCCTCGATCTGTTCTTCGATCTTCGGCCAGCTGTAGGGTATTTCTCCGGTCTTGCTCATGTGGTTTTTGCCTTATTTTTAATGATTGAAAATGTTCAGATTGACGAAGGTCACCTGAAGCGGGTCGGAAGCCTAAGAGACTCGCTACAGACATTGATGAGACCGAACTGCTTTAAGCCAAGATCCGGTTGTCTCAGGATCTGAGCAGTCGAGATTGCGGTGATGTTCGGTAGAAAAGTTTGAAAGATGGCAATATTTTGTTTCAATATTCCGCACTCCTGGTGGTGTTGAAATTAGGGCCGAAAGCGACGCGTACGTCGTGCGGCTGTGATGATGCGACCATCTTTCACAATGATATACGCCCCGCGATAGCGCTCCAGCTCCGTCCTACGGCGACGGTTATCCTCGACGGCAAGCTCTATCGATTCATCATCCAACGTAATGCTGTAAGCTCCTCTGGAGTGCTGAAGCGAACCAAACGCATAGATGGTCGAAAGCACGTGAATAGGCAGGCAGCGCTGATTGCAGCGGCGGTCGGCGTGTTGGGTGAGTTGCATGCGATTCTCCTAAGTGATAAGGATGTATAACTAACATCACTTATTTGCGCAATAGGAAAGTAATAACACTACCACACCTATATCACTTTTATATACTTCCCTCACGCCAAACCTGTCGCCCGCCTCCCATCGATCACCACGTTGGTCTCGATACAATCAGCACCACATCTGATGCCAGGCTATCTATACACAGTACTCAAAATGAACTTTAGGACTGTCGACCAAACTTAATGTTAAAAGCCAATAACTCGCATTATGTGAGTTATTGGCTTTTACGCTGCCCCTCAACCGAATAGGTTTGGCGCATCTTGCGCCGGATGTTCTTAACTACCTTGTCGGCAGCATCCTTCGATGTCTTGGGCTTCTTCATCATCTCGATCTCCTAATCGATTAGATGAACCAGAAATCCTCCATTATTCAAATACTCAAATCTGTCCATCAGGCGCTGACGTCAGACACGCAAAGGGCGAAGTAAACGAAGCTACTACCGAAGAACTTGGACGCAAAAAAATGGCGGCTTTTCTGGAAACCCATTTGCCAATTTACGATAGCGTCATTCAACAGGCTTTCGAAGACAGGGACCAATAATTTGGAGTTCTAGGTTTCCAAAAAAGTTCCGGCAAGGGTTCGCCTCGACTGGGTAGGAGGGTTATCCTGCCGAGACGACGGAAGCATTCTGCGACGGTCATGTGTCCGCCTTTGCATTTTTTGAAGGCGTTCCACAGTCTATTTTTTACGACTACACCAAGATCGCCGTTGCGCGGATACTCGGAGACAGAACACGCATCCGCTACCTCAAAGGTTTGTGCGAATAACCGAGCGCAGACGCACAAGCTCAGGGAACTGGGCAAAGAACTGAACTTTGCGGTCAGCCACACTGTTACCTGTCCAGCGCTCGGTGTGCACCACATATTCGGCAAATGACTCCGCGAGGTCTTCAATCGCGTTGCTTGCTGCGTATTCAGTCACGAAGTCGCCTTCAACGTAATCAACTTCTTCATCTCCAGTGTTAGTGGTCCAAAACTCTGCGCCAAATTTAGCGAGATAACTTGAATTGAGCGGGCAGCCCTCGGAAACATACAACGTTGCGCAAGATGCCTCGCTACCGCCCAGTGGCACTTGGGATAAGCGAAGCGACAACAGGTGGGCATATTCGTGCACCATGGTCCGATCAAGTTCATGCGCTTCAGTTTCGCCGGTTACGTCAAGCATTAGAAGCCATTGTGACCGCTCATCGTTCAAGGGAGCAACAGTGCCGTCGATGCCGTCTGTGGCAACAGAGTCTATGGGCTGGAAGCTAACGATCTCAGTATGGTAGGACGCCGGAATAAGCGTATTAAAGCGGTTCCATTGGGCTTTGTGTGAGGGTGGGACTTCCCCGCTTAGGTTGCCGCCCGAGACAGTATAAATCGCAAGCGGGATCGCATCACCGTTTGCATCGAGCCCAGCAGCCTTCGGTGTTGTACAGGCGGAAATCAACAATAAGCCAAGAATCGAAAATTTATTCACTTCATGTTTCCCTAGTTTTGGTCTGTCGTTTTTATTTCACGGAGAAAAAGTTAAACACTTAGCTACTCAAAAAAGGGCATTGGACGCCCAGTGATCGCACCAGTACTGGAAAATTCGGCGAGTTGGGAAGGCAGATTGAAGTTTTATTTTCTGAGGTGTGGTTACCGAGAGCGCAGATGGAAGCATGATGGTCTCCTTTTTCTGTGGTTTCCCATCGTCAATTCTGCGACGATTTTGGGTTATGGAGGCACGGTTTGCTTTCAAAAGCAAGGAGATGGGACATGGCGATAAGTGGTGTCGAGCAGGACGCGATTATTGAAAGGCTTGATGGGATCATCCGTCAGGCAGTGCCGGAAGTAGAAACGCTCCCGAAATATGGTGGCACACTCTACAC
The DNA here is from genome assembly GCF_000812665.2 of Falsihalocynthiibacter arcticus. Lineage (GTDB taxonomy): Bacteria > Pseudomonadota > Alphaproteobacteria > Rhodobacterales > Rhodobacteraceae > Falsihalocynthiibacter > Falsihalocynthiibacter arcticus. Next base: position 1,408,701 of record NZ_CP014327.1, on the reverse strand, counting down.
GTTGAGACCGAGCGAGAAGGAAGGGCAATTCTGTGGCATCTTCCCATATAAGGATCATGTCCAGATTGCCTTTAGCAATGGCACCGCCCTCGAAGACCCCAAACGGGTTCTTTCTGGGACAGGGAAGTTCCGTCGCCACATCAACTTCTCTGACCTTCAGGCGATTCCTCCTGAAACTCTTGCAGAGTTGATAGTCGACGCAGTTCAGTATTCACGCTCGCAGGACGCAAAATTGTTGAAGCGCGATATTGGCCCAGCCCCGCACAACGGACCTTTGGGCCGCGCTAAAAACGCCCCTTTTTGAAGTGGTCGGAAAAGGCCCCGCTTTCCGCTGCCACAAACCCCGCTCAAAACCAAAGCAGTTGTTGCAGGTTTAGGCCTCTATCCGAAAGCCTACTTCATGCCTTCGCCACAATGCCAACGCCTAGAATAACGAGGGCCAAACCCAACCCTTTCCCAAGAGAAAAAGGCCGTCCTACCAACCCCATCGCGCCGATGTGATCGTAGAGAGCGGCGCCGACGAGATTGCCGGTCACAACAATAACGAGAAAGAGCGTGACGCCCAATACTGGTATGCTTTGCATCGAAATCACAACGTGGACCGCACCAAACATGCCTCCGAGCCAGACCCAAAGCGGCGAACCAGTCAGTGTCGCCGTGGTCAACCCACGGAAACTTCCGGTGGCCAAAGCCATAATGCCTGTCACGAAGGCTGCGGTTGTAAAGGCGAGGAAGACGGCGAGAAGATAGTTACGGCCCAGCCCTTCCGACAATCGCGCATAGATTGGGCCTTGGGCTGCAACGAGTATTCCGCCCAGAAACGCCATCGCACCGAAGATTATGGGAACAGCGGGCATGGGTCAAAGATACCGATACATATATGTCGTTGAATGCTTCGCCAGACCATCGGGGTCGAAGGCAAAGTCTGGAATGATTCCAGCTTCTATGAAGCCCACGCCCTTATAGAGTGGCGCGGACACGTCGCCTGTGCGTGTATCAAGTGTCACGAGCGTTTTTCCAGCGCCTTTAGCAAATGCTAGCGCCTCGTTCATGAGCGCGGTCCCCAAGCCACGGCGGCGACCGTCGGGATGAACAATCATTTTCGAGATTTCAGAGCGATGCGGTTGGTTGGGTGGCATTCCTATGACGAGTTGAACTGTGCCAACCAATTTTTCATCGACGAATGCACCAAACAAATGCCTGCTTCCGGCTTCGACAGCGGATCTGACATCATGCGCCCAGAAGCGCTTTGCTTCGGCTTTGGTGAGCGGTGCCATAAAGCTGATGGCGGCTCCATCCGCGACACTGTCCATCAGCACACGGCACAGATCCTCTATGTATTTCGCGATATCAATGGCATCGAGTTCGGTGATGTTGTGGGAAAGATCGGTCATGAAAGCGCAATCACATATCTGCATGAGGCATTTGAGGTTTTGAAAATCGTTTCCCCGAACAGGATGTATCGGAGGCAGTCTCCCGCTCCCAGATCGTGGGCATTGCCTTCGACCGTAATTTCCATCTGCCCGGAGAGGACATAGACGTGGTGCTCCTGACCCGGTATCGCAGGAGCGGCATAGGTGATTAACTGTCTTGGACCCAACTCGCTCTCGATCAATTCGACGGAGAGTTGGCCGCTGGGGGGCGACACGATGCGACGCACAAACGAATGGCTGGGATCGTGCCAGATACTTTGCTCACCACACTTTATAACAGGTTGAAAGCCTTGTTCGAGCGGTGACAAAAGTTGGGATATTGGAATTGCATAAACCGCTGCAAGCTGCCCAAGCGTCTCAGCCGTTGGGCTTACGTCGGCGTTCTCTATTCTAGAAAGTGTCGCCCGACTTAGGCCGCTCCGCTGTGCTAGAACAGCCAACGTCATATCATGCGCTTCGCGTAAGCTACGCAGGTGACTGGCTAGTTTTGAACTTTCTGGCGCATGAGCGATTCCCATATTAGGAATATATCTCAATTATGGAAAATTCGTCAACCGATGAAGATATCCTATTTTTAGAGGCGGTAACACGATCTTGCTCCTCCGACCCAGTGGTGGGGTTGTCACTTTCAATTCAGATTAAGACCTGTCTCAGTGTGCCGTGTATCTAATACCTGTTTCCAGTACCCTTCGCGGTTCAGCACAACGGAATCATCGGTTCGAGCGTCGAGGTGCTCTAGGAGCGTAAACTTGAAGTATCGTCTGCAATAATCGAGGTCATGGTCCTCTAACAACTTACGCATTCCAGCGTTTCCACCGTGCCCGAGGTTGGCGTAAGTGCTCCAACGTGCCCACACGCCCAATTCTCCATAAGCCGAGCCTACATAGCGACGCTGAGAATTGATGTCGGTAATCAAGTAAACACCTTTGACGTGCCCTAGTGCCGTTGCCCAATCCTGCCTTGAATGTGCAATAAGGCTTTCCAGTTCTTGGAAGCTTAAATTCACCGAGCCATATCCTGGAAAAGCTCGACCCGTGTATTTAGCGCTTAGAAGCTCACTGACAATGAAGTGCTCATACTGGCCTTCCAACTTTAGGCGAGTACCTCGTTGCTTATGTTCGCGCTGAAGTTTTAGACGTCCAACAAATCCCTGCAATTCCTCATCAAGCGCAACATCATAGTATTTGCATCCATTTGAATTGGTTTTAGTTCCCAAAACCTTCCAAATACCGCCAAACATCCAATAGTCTTTTGCTTCCGGCAATTGTGCGAGAGCAAAAATATAGGGCCTATTGAAATCGTTCTTGCTTGGATACCATGCCTGCCAATCTTGCCATTCTGTCATACTGCGGGCGAGAACACGAAAAGGTTGGTTATCACCATTCCAACGAGCAAAGTGTACCTTGTACTGCTTTAAGTCCGTTGGCTGCCAAATCTGGCTAAGTGGTATCTCCATTTGCAAACTCTCAGACTCCTCTAAACTATTGCCTGCTTGATCTCGATCAAAAGCATGCCGTTCCTTCAATAATACTTACCATCCCTCAGCCTCACCTGATCGCTCAGACCAGTACCGTGAAAATCACCAGCAAGTCGACAGCGTCAACTATAATATAATTCTAACTAGCGAGTTTAAAGAATAAGCTGAACCAAACCTGCAACGCTTGCTGTAACAGCGCCGTCTTGAATTATTTTTTGTTTGGCTTCTGTCGAAAGAGCTTCCCCTTTCAACATTGATTTCGCATTGGCAGCAAGTGTAACCATCGCGGAAACCACCATGCTTTCTGCAATGTCAGCATCGGCCCCCTTATCGAGTATATTTAGCGTTGCCGCTGTATCAGCTGTCAAACCCTCGTTACTGAACCCCGACGAATTCCACTCCGATGACTCGGCCGCGACTTCGCTAGTTGTAAGGACGTCGACCTAGGAGGCCTAGAGTTCTATGGCTACAAGTTGCCGGAAGTAAGCGTCACTAACTTCAACCCAGTTTTCTTTCATGTTGGCCGATTTCTTGAAGTACATGGCTTTATGGAATCTGAGTTCATAAAAAGGCATGGATACGATTTCAATTTATTTCTCAGTGTTTTAGAAGGTCTTTCCTCATTTTCGATTTTACCCCAAAAGGCGTTGTACACGAACGAAGAGGACTTCGCCCAAGGCATAAAGCTGCAGGCATTCATGCAGACTTTGTCCCGTGGCTACCACGTGTTTGTCGGCTCAACCGATGATTTGTGCAAGATGCTGGTGGAACGGATCGAACTAGTTTGCAAGAAAGAGTTCCAGCTCGAAGAAATTCGTAAAGTTGTTGCGAGCCTTTTGCTTGATGTCAGCCAACAATCTCATGTTTCGCTATGGAGCGGTGGCCCTCGCGCAATCATCATCCCGGGCGACAACGTACAAATTGTAGACTTCGTAAGTATTCCCTCAGTGTTACGGACACTATTTGCCTTCATGCGAGACAAGCTAGGAGATAGCGGCACTGTGTTTGAGAAGCTTTTTCGCGATGCGCTCGTACGTCGAGGTTATGACGTAAAATCTGGGGGCTTATTTTCTGATGATGGCAACCAACGAGAATTGGATGCGGGCGTCCAGATTGGTGATTGCCTTTACCTATTTGAATGCGTTTCTGTTGAACGCCCTCTTGACTACGAAATCGGCAACCCGAAGACCATATCTAAACGAATTGAACGACTAACGGGTAAGCTTGAACAAGTTGAGGGATTGAAAGAATTCATCAAACACAGCCCAGTAGGAAAGAACTACGACTATTCTACCGTTAAGCGGATCGAGCACTTTGTAGTTTCGCCTTTTGTAGAATGGATTTGGAGCTATAGCCCAACACTTTGGAGTGACCTCGGTTTTCCACGGATTGTTTCACCGGGCGAAGCTTTGTTGATCCTAGAAACTCCCGAGTGAATGTCCGCTTTTTGAATTGTCTATCGTAATATGCGCAACCGCAGCGAACGACAACTCTCCGCCTATTCTGTTGAAAAACTCTTTGCTGCGACTGCAAATTTTCAGAAAGTAGAAAAACGTTCTCCCAGAGTCGAAATACGCCCAGAGATACAGTCGAAGTATGAATGAAACGGAATATTCTTCCTCTCAGCTTGGTCAAAACGGACAATATCAGAGTTTTTCAACAGAATAAGCCCTTAGTGACAAATGCTGCACTTAGGTATCGGATCCCGGTGCGAAAGCATCAGCGAATTGAGCAGAAGTTCTCACTCCCACGAAGTTCTGCATAAAGTTGAAAAACGTCGCCGAAAAACAGATATTTCGCAAATGTATGCCAAACTATAGGCAATTCATGCCAAAGTATGGGGTGCGTGCCATACTACGCGCACCCCTACAACGGATTAAAAATCAAGGTTCTCCACATTCAACGCATTTTGCTGAATGAACTCACGTCGTGGCTCAACAACGTCGCCCATCAACTTGGTGAATAGGTCATCCGCCTCTGCCATGTCGTCAACCTTCACTTGCAGCAATATGCGTGCATCTGGGTCCAAAGTGGTTTCCCAAAGTTGACCAGGGTTCATCTCGCCAAGGCCTTTATAGCGTTGAAGTGAAAGGCCTTTTTCGCCTTCTGTCAGAATCGCTTTTAGCAATTCACTTGGTCCGTGAATCAGCACTTCTTTGTCTTTGCGCACCAAACGGGAGGGCTTGTCGTAAAGTTCCAAAAGGGACTCAGTGAAAGTCCCTAGTTTACGGGCTTCCCCAGAGCGCATCACGCCACCATCCAGCGTGCGAACTTCCTCAACACCGCGCAAAAGACGCGCTAAACGGATACCTTTGTCCTGAGTTGGGCGGCCTTTCCAGCCACGCTCATATTCTACTGCGATACTGTCCAGACGCGATGCAATAGCGTCTGCAACACCCTGCAGGTTTTGATCGACCGCCCCCGGAACAAAAGCAGCTGCAATCGCGGCTTGCTCCAAGATATGCTGCGGGTAATGCGTTGGGAATGCTTGTAAAATCCGACGCACCTGACGAGCTTCTTCGATCACACGCCGAAGGTCCGCACCGGAAATTTCTTCTCCGGAGGCAAGGCGCAGGATGGTACCTTCAACGCCCATTTCGATTAAATAATCATCCAACGAGGCTTGGTCCTTGAGGTAAACCTCGGACTTGCCGCGTGACACTTTATAGAGGGGAGGCTGAGCAATATAAAGATAGCCACCCTCGATAAGCTCTGGCATTTGCCGATAGAAAAACGTCAGCAACAAAGTGCGAATATGTGCGCCGTCAACGTCCGCATCCGTCATAATAACGATTTTATGATAGCGCAATTTGGAAATATTGAATTCGTCACGACCAATGCCCGTGCCCAAAGCCATCACAAGGTTTCCGATTTCTTGACTGGCGAGCATCCGGTCAAAACGCGCACGCTCAACGTTCAAAATCTTACCCTTTAGCGGCAAAATAGCCTGTGTCATCCGATCACGGCCCGTTTGCGCCGACCCGCCCGCAGAGTCCCCTTCCACGATGAAGATTTCGGTTTTTGAGGGGTCTTTTTCGGAACAGTCCTTGAGCTTCCCAGCCAAGAAATTTACATCGAGTGCCGTTTTGCGGCGGGTAAGATCGCGCGCCTTGCGTGCAGCTTCGCGCGCCACAGCAGCCTCAACGATTTTCCCAACGACAATCTTGGCCTGCGTTGGATTTTCTTCGAACCACTCCGCGAGTTTCTCGTTCACCAGGCCCTCAACTGCGGGGCGAACTTCGGAAGACACAAGCTTATCTTTGGTCTGACTAGAGAACTTAGGATCGGGCACTTTGATCGACAACACACAGGTCAAACCTTCACGTGCATCGTCACCTGTGAAGGAGATTTTTTCCTTTTTCGCAATCCCGCTGGTTTGAGCGTAATTGTTGATCGTACGAGTCAGAGCGCCGCGAAAACCAGCCAAATGGGTTCCGCCGTCGCGCTGGGGAATGTTGTTAGTAAAGGGCAAAACGTTTTCGTGGTAGCTATCATTCCACCACATTGCCACTTCAACGCCGATATCATCTCTTTCGCCGACCATAAAAATAGGTTCCGGCATAATGGACGACTTGCTGCGGTCCAAATATTTAACAAACTCCCGCACACCACCATCGTAATAAAGCTCGGTGCGTAGATTTTCAACTGGGCGCTCATCCGTCAGGATAATCCGAACGCCCGAATTCAAAAATGCTAGTTCGCGCAAACGCTTCTCAAGTGTCTCAAAAATAAAATCGCGATTTGAGAATGTGTCCAGTGAAGCGAGGAAGCGCACTTCCGTCCCTTTACGGCCATTCGCATCGCCGACAACACGTAGATGCTCAACAGTATCGCCATGCTCAAAGCGCGCATAATGTTCTTTTCCGTCGCGCCAAATCCGCAATTCCAGATAGTTGGAAAGCGCGTTCACAACGGAAACGCCAACGCCATGAAGACCGCCAGAAACCTTGTATGAGTTGCTGTCAAATTTACCGCCAGCGTGCAGTTGGGTCATGATAACTTCGGCGGCCGATACGCCTTCTTCGTCGTGTATCCCAACGGGAATTCCACGACCGTTATCGCTGACTGAAACCGAGTCATCCGCGTGAATTGTGACGTTCACGGCGTCCGCGTGGCCCGCAAGCGCTTCGTCAATGCCGTTATCGACAACTTCGTACACCATATGGTGCAAACCCGAACCATCATCAGTGTCACCAATGTACATTCCAGGCCGTTTTCGAACAGCTTCTAAGCCCCTGAGAACTTTAATAGAATCGGCACCATATTCTTCTGGAGTCTGCGCGTTATCGGCCATTTGAGGCATCCTTCGTATTTTTGATATTTATACGTTTATTTGCAAGGGATGTCACGCGATTGAGGCAATTAAACGAGCGCAGTTGCCCCTAAAAACGCCCCCACAAAAACGAGCAACACTCCGGCCACAACATTCAGGAGCCTGATCGCCTCTGGCGACTTCAAAAACGTCCGCGCGTGGGCAATCAAAGCTGCAAAAGCGAGGTTGCCAAAAAAGGGAACAATAATAGAAATCAGGACAATTGCGGCAATGTCTTGGCGAGTTACAGCGGTGAGATCAAAAAAACCGGGCAGCATGCCCATGTAAAACAAAATCGCTTTTGGGTTGCCAAGAATAACCGCCACGCCAGCCAGAAACCCCGCCAAAACACCCGGCTTGGTCAGACGACTTTCAGCCTTTAAGACACCACTGGGCTTGCGTATGAGGCTCGCACCCAAAAAGATAAAGAACGCGGCCGCAAAGTAGCGCAGCCAAATCATCAGCCCCCCTACCTCCCCAGCCAGCCAACTAACGCCAAGCACCGCAAGAAGAGGCCAAAATGCATCGCCTACAGCAACACCCAGCGCGAGTGGCCACGCAGCACGAAAGCCACCGCTCATCGCACGCGCCATTATGGCAACCCAAACGGGTCCGGGCGTCATAAACAGGATAAAAATAGCGAACGCATAAAGCGCGAGATCTGAAGGAGACAATGTCATGTTGCAGCGACTACTTTGGAGGTTCCGTCAATATCTTGGACTTCATAGACATCTGAGCGGGACTCAATTTCGGCGAAAAGTTCGAGACCGGTGCCCGTCATGAAGGCTTGTGCCCCGACAGTACAGATTTCGTCATAGAGGGCCGCGCGGCGGTTCGCATCCAAATGCGCGGCGACCTCATCGAGAAGGAGCACCGGCGGAGCGCCAAAATCTGATGCGAGGGCGCGACAGTTTGCAAGAACAAGGGAAATGAGCAGCGCCTTTTGCTCCCCCGTGGAACAATCGCGTGCGGAAATATTTTTGTCACGATAATGCGCCGCAAGGTCAGCGCGATGCGGCCCAACCAGCGTACGGCCCGCCGTGATGTCGCGCGACCGCGCCCGCGAAAATGCGTCGCGCAGGGCGGCTTCAGATTGCGGCCCCAGTGGGGATCCGTCGGGTTGAATTAGCTTTAAGTCCGCTGTGGGGAAATGGGTTTGAGCGGCGTGTTGGGCGGCCTCAATATGCGCCAGAACCGTCGCGCGATTTGACGATATCTGTGCGCCAGAAATGGCCATCTGATTTTCCAGAGCGCCATACCAAGCGGGGTCTCGAATTTGATCTTTGAGAAGCCGATTGCGCTCCCGCATGGATTTTTCGTATGCCAAAACGGACTCCGCGTGACTTGGCAAGAAACTTAGCGTCATGCGATCAAGAAAGCGTCTACGCCCCTCAGCTCCCTCAATCCACAGGCGATCCATCGCAGGGACGAGCCAAAGCACACGTGCAATTTTTCCGAGGGCAATTTGGGGCGCAGCTTTTCCGTCTATCCGTACTTGGCGCGGAGCACCCGCCTCAGACCATGTTTCCACCTCGTGCAGGTCATTGGGCGTCGCGATGACGGCCGAAATTTTCCACCCGATAGCTTCTGTTTTGCGGGTCATTTCTTGCGTGGTTGCGCGCCGAAGGCCGCGTCCCGGAGACAAAAGGGAAATCGCCTCCAGAAGACTGGTTTTTCCAGCGCCGTTCGCGCCGTGAATGGCCACAGGGCGCCCAGATAATTCTAAATGAGTCGCCTTGTGGGACCGGAAGTGCGAGAGTTTAATATCTCGGAGGGCCAAGCCTGTCACAGGGAGAACCTGCCCGCTGCGAAGCCCTTAGACCCGCATCGGCATAACGACGTAAATCGCGGACGTGTCATTACCTTCGCGCATCAAGGTCGGATCCGCCGAAGAGTTGAACATAAACACTGCGTTTTCACGATCCACTTGGCTGGCAATTTCGAGCAGATACTTCGCGTTAAAACCAATTTCCAAACGCTCGTCCCCATAAGCAACGACCAATTCCTCATCGGCGGCGCCACTATCTGGTGCGTTAACGGAAAGGATCAAACGATCTTCATCGAGCGAGAGTTTCACAGCACGACTACGCTCAGAACTCACAGTCGCCACGCGATCAACAGCTTTCGCGAATTCAGCCGCGTCCACTTCGAGTTTGCGGGTGTTTCCTGTTGGAATGACGCGTGTGTAATCGGGGAAAGTTCCGTCGATGACTTTTGATGTCAACGTGATTTCGGGCGTGGCAAAACGAATTTTGGTTTCGCTCACAGAAACCGCAATTTCAGCATCGTCAACGTCAAGGAGCTTGCGCATTTCATTGACTGTTTTACGTGGAACAATAACGCCGGGCATATCCGCAGCACCTTCAGGCATTTCAGCATCGATCCGCGCCAAACGGTGACCGTCTGTGGCCACACAGCGCAGAACTTTTCCACCTTCGGACTCCGAAATATGCATGTAGACGCCGTTGAGATAATACCGTGTCTCTTCGGTCGAAATTGCGAATTTTGATTTGTCAAAAAGACGGCGCAGAACGCTCGCCTTTGCGGTAAAGTTTGATGTGTATTCCGATGAGGCCATCACAGGGAAATCCTCGCGCGGCAGTGTCGCGAGCGAGAAGTTGGAACGCCCCGCCTCCACGGTGAGGCGGCCAGCAGCACCATCGTCGGTGAGTTTGATCAATGCTCCATCCGGCAATTTGCGGACAATTTCATGAAGCAAAACAGCCGAAACCGTTGTGGCTCCAGCCCGCTCCACTTGAGCAATGGTCTTGTCGACAACTTCGATATCCAAGTCAGTGGCACGAAATGAAACATTTCCCCCTTCGGCTTCAATCAATACGTTCGCCAAAATTGGGATCGTATTGCGGCGCTCAACCACGGACTGAGCTTGGGAAATGGCCTTTAGCAGGGCCGCGCGTTCGATACTGAATTTCATTCAATGCTCCTATTGACAGGTGCAGGGGCGACGAAGCCGACGCTTCCGCCCGTTGTTAACTGTTCGTCAGAATGTCCGATTATATCGGGGGGCCGTCAAGGCCTGAGACGCTTGTTGCGTTAGTTTTCAAGCCTCAAGGCTACGGCGCAACAGTTCTAGGTCTTCGGCCATCTGACTGTCGAGCTGTTTTAGCTCTTCGATCCGTTTTACGCCATGCATAACCGTCGTATGGTCGCGTCCCCCAAAGCGGCGGCCAATCTCAGGAAGGCTGCGGCTGGTGAGTTGTTTTGCTAGGAACATCGCAACTTGGCGTGGCCGTGCGATAATCCGTACGCGGCGCGGGCCGATCATTTCGGAAAGACGGATATTGTAATGCTCGCTGACGCGACGCTGAATTTCTTCAATGGTAATCTTGCGATCACTCGCGCGCAGAATATCTGCGAGGCAATCTTGCGCAAGTTCCAGCGTGATTTCGCGACCAACGAGAGAAGCAAACGCGAAAAGCCGCGTGAGAGCCCCTTCAAGTACCCGAACATTGGTCGAGATTCGGTGAGCGAGAAACTCCAAGACCCCGTCGGTTAGAACCAAGCCAGAGTACTGCTTACGATAATGCTCGACTTTTTGCTGAAGAATTCCGAGACGCAGCTCATAATCGGTTGGGTGTAAATCCACGACCAAGCCACACTGAAGACGCGATTTGATGCGATCTTCGAGGTCTTTGATTTCGCCTGGGGCGCGGTCAGCAGAAATAATGATCTGTTTGTTTTGATCAACCAGCGCATTGAACGTGTGGAAAAACTCTTCCTGCGTGCTGTCTTTGCCAGCGATGAATTGAACGTCGTCAACCATGAGGACATCGACACTGCGGAAAAGCTCTTTGAAGTCCATCATTTTACGTTCACGCAAGGCCTGAACGAAGCGGTACATGAATTGCTCTGCGGAAAGGTAGACAACATTCAACTCAGGGCGGTCGCGCCGAAGTTCATGCGCAATGGCATGCATCAGATGAGTTTTACCCAACCCGACGCCGCCGTAAAGGAAAAGAGGGTTGAAGGACACCGGCCCGCCCTCAGCAACACGTTTTGCAGCAGCGTGAGCGAGTTCGTTCGGCTTACCAACGACAAAGCTTTCGAATGTGAAACGCGAATCCAGAGGAGCTCCGGGAACGGAAATATCCGCTGTAGGCTCGACGGCTGGGGCGTGTTGTGCGGCTTTCTGTGCCTTTGACGCAGGACGCGCCACTGACTTGCTCGCGACAGCGAACTCCAAGCGGCTAACAGCGGCCCCTGCTTCGTTCAGAAGATGTTTGATTTGATCGCCGAAATTTCGAGAGACCCAATTGCCCATAAAGCTCGTCGGAACTGCAAACACTGCAATTCCGTCTTTCAAGCTCGAAAACTCTAGAGGTTCAATCCAGTTTGTAAAATTGCTTTGCCCAACGGTTTTTTGCAGCTCATTCCGTACGGTTCCCCAAGTCTCATTCGTCATCTTTTTTACCCGCTTCGCCAGTTATCTTTTTAGGCCAATGACCTTCTGATTTCGTGTGGGTAGACCCCCAAGTTGTCCTTCACATCCCTTGATGATCACGTTTGCAGAAAACGCAAAAACCGCCCTAAGACAGTGCCTTGCGGGTACTGCCTTTCGAGATTGATAGGAGCACGAGAAGTCCCTTTCTCAAGCTCATTCAAACCTCACGTCGTGAGGAGATGGAGACCGATTTAACTTTAAGCCCTGATCCAAGAATAGAAATCAGGTTAAAAACAGTAATAACTTCAAGAAACCAGGCAAGAACTGATCCAATTCAAAATTACCACTTCCGCATCAGAGATGTGGGAAGCCCAAAACTCAGATACAGTTGCCGCCTCTAATGGATTAGAGATGGCTCAAAATTCGTCGTGTCTCCAGCGAAGATGTGAATCGCATGACCTAAGTAGCAACTGGTCGCGTTGCTTCGCAACTTATCTTCGACCTTGACTCGAACTTTCTCAAAACGAATCTAATTGCCCTTTAAAACCTACCTGCGCTGCAGCAATTTTGCCGCACGCGCACAAAAAAAGAGCGCCCTCGAAAGGACGCTCTTTTAAAACTAATTAAGTCTTAACGTCTTAGGCGATTGCCTTAACACGTGAAGAGAGACGCGACATTTTGCGTGCAACAGTATTCTTGTGAAAAATACCTTTTGTTACACCGCGCATCAACTCAGGTTGAGCGGCACGCAATGCTGCAAATGCATCGTCCTTGTTGCCGGACTCGATCGCCTCTTCAACCTTGCGGAGGAAAGTGCGAACGCGTGAACGGCGTGCTTTGTTTACTTGGAAACGACGTTCGTTTTGACGAGCGCGTTTTTTTGCTTGGGGCGTATTAGCCATATCTCGAATTCCCACTTTTTGGGGTCGCATAAATCTGAAGTTGGGCTTCTAGACCCGACTCAGCCGTAAGTCAACGGGGTGTGCGACGATTTTGTCATTTATCGCGAAACTGCGCTTCTCGTTTTTCTTGAAATGCAGCCATACCTTCTTTTTGATCTTCTGTTGCAAACAACGAGTGGAACAGGCGACGCTCAAAGAGCAACCCTTCCGAAAGTGTTGTTTCATAAGAGCGATCAACAGCTTCCTTAGCGGCCTTCGTCGCCAGTAAGGATTTTTCTGCAATCTTTTGAGCGGCAGACATCGCCTCTTCCATTAATTTTTTGGCAGGAACTAATCGGCTAACCAATCCCGACCTTTCTGCTTCTTCCGCGTCCATGAAACGCCCCGTGAGGTGCATATCCATCGATTTTGATTTCCCAACGAATCGTGTCAGGCGCTGGCTTCCACCCATTCCAGCGATAACACCGAGGTTAATCTCTGGCTGGCCAAATTTAGCAGTATCTGCCGCAATGATGAAATCACACATCATGGCAAGCTCGCATCCACCGCCCAGCGCATAGCCCGCAACGGCGGCAATAACCGGCTTGCGATTGGCTAAAAGGCTTTTGCATTCCGCACCAAAGAAGTCTGAACTGAACATCTCCACAAAGGTTTTGTCAGCCATTTCTTTGATATCAGCGCCTGCGGCAAAAGCCTTCTCAGACCCAGTCAGAACAATGCAGCGCACTTTGTCGTTCTTTTCGGCAATTTTCAGGGCCTGCGCGAGCTCACTCAGCAATACCGAATTGAGGGCATTTAGCGCCTCTGGCCGATTAAGCTTGATGAGGGCTACGTGATTTTCAACTTCGACAATGAGTGTCTCATACGCCATGATAGGCCTACCGTATAATTTCTGTTAAGCCCTGACTTACCAGTCTTACAGTTCCGATCAAGTCATCTTTGGCATTGCGAACAATAGAAGCTTGAGCGACCCGACTGTGCAATCCTCCCAATCGTCCCTCCACAGCCTTCGCGCAAACACGGTTCTCCTTCTCGGCCGTAAACCTTAAAATTGTGTTGAAAATAACCCAATTCACCATCTGCTTGCCGATGATCCTTCAGGGTTGAGCCTCCTGATTCGATGGCTTCGTTTAGGACGTCTCTTATGGCTGGAACCAATCCATTTACAGAGGCCTTAGAGAGGGTGTTTGCTGGTGTTTTTGGCGATATCTGTGTCCGGAAAAGCACTTCACAGACATAAATGTTGCCTAACCCTGCGATGATTCCCTGATCTAGCAGCGCGGATTTAATTGGTGATTTCTTATTCCCCAAGCGCTCCTGCAAATAGATACCGTTGAAATCATTCCCTAGCGGTTCTGGCCCCAGTTTGGCCAAAAGCTTGTGTGCATCGATTGTATCTGTCGGCGCCAAATCCATAGCACCAAACCGTCGCGCATCATTAAATGCCACGCGAATACCACCCTCCAGATCCAAAATTACGTGGTCGTGCTTGAGCGGCGTAGGAAGTTCATAGTGCAAATTTCCCTGTGGTTTCCCAGAGATGAGCATGCGGCCCGACATTCCCAAATGAATGAGTAACGTCTCGCCCGTGTCCAGATCGGCCAAGATATATTTGGATCGCCGTCGTAGGCTCAGCACCCGCGCGCCCGTGAGCCGCTCCGCCATATTAGGAGGGAACGGCCACCGCAAGTCTGGACGGCGCACATCCGCATTAAGAATTGTTTTACCTTCCATAACAGGTGCCAAACCGCGACGAACCGTCTCGACTTCGGGTAATTCGGGCATCGGCAGCTTTCCTTTAGTATTGCGAACGTTGTAACCACATGTGAGCACTATATAAGAGTCGAGATGAATTAGAATGGGCAAGGCAAAATGACCGATAATTCCCAGAAAACCACGCATTTCGGTTTCCAAACCGTAGATGAAGACGCAAAGGCGGGCATGGTCCACGGCGTTTTCACGAATGTTGCGAGTAAATATGACGTCATGAATGACGCGATGTCGATGGGCATCCACCGCATCTGGAAAGAAGCGATGATGGATTGGCTTGCACCGCGCGCAGGCCAGAAGCTGCTCGATGTGGCGGGCGGAACGGGAGATGTTTCGTTTAAATTCCTCAAGCGAGCTGGTTATGGCCACGCCACTGTCTGTGATATGACCGAAGGAATGCTGATTGCAGGTGCGCAGCGCAAGGAAGCCATTGAGCGCGCCGACGAGCTTGATTGGGTGGTCGGCGACGCAATGGCCCTCCCCTTCCCGAGCAACACGTTCGACGTCTACACCATCAGTTTTGGTATCCGGAACGTCACGCGCATTCCCGATGCATTGGCGGAAGCCTACCGTGTTTTGCGCCCAGGTGGCCGGATTATGGTGCTTGAATTCTCGCAGCTTCCCAATGAGTTGATGCAGAAAGCTTATGATCTGTACTCGTTCAATGTGATCCCGAAAATGGGTAAGCTCATTGCCAATGATTCCGAGAGTTATCAATATCTTGTGGAGTCCATTCGGAACTTTCCGGATCAGGAAACCTTTGCGTCGATGATCCGAAATGCAGGGTTTGAGAACGTAAAGTACCGCAACCTCTCCATGGGAATCGCGGCGCTTCATTCGGGATGGAAAATCTAGATGCGCGGCCCACATAATATTTGGCGCCTCATTCGCACGGGTGCAACGTTTGAACGCAATGGCGCAATGGCACCGATTCTCGAAGCCATTGATGCGCCCCCCTTGTTCGTGTGGCGTTACGATCATTGGCGTGGCCATTTAAGTGGCTTGGAGTCAAAGGCGACCCAGCATTAACACCTGTGACCCGCGCCCTTAACGCCTTGGGGCCTGCGTATATTAAATTTGGCCAAGTTCTGTCCACGCGCCCCGATATTGCTGGAGAAGATTTAGCGCGGCAACTTCGGGTCTTACAAGACAAGCTTCCCCCCTTCCCGACTGAAATCGCAAAAGCATCGGTCGCCGAAGAATTGACCTATTCAAGTGATGTACTGTTCAGTGAATTTGGCGATGCTGTGGCCGCCGCGAGTATCGCACAGGTGCACCGTGCGCGGTTGGCTAAAACGGGTCAAGAAGTTGCGGTGAAAGTTCTACGCCCCGGTATTGAAAAGGCATTCCGAAAGGACATTGATGCCTTTTACTTTGCGGCCAGCGTCTTTGAATTTCTATCGCCCGCGTCTCGAAGGTTGCGACCAACAGAAGTGATCCGACACTTTGATAAAGGCGTCACCGGCGAACTTGACTTGCGGCTTGAAAGCGCTGCGGCATCGGAGTTTGGCGCAAACACAAAAGACGATTCAGCATTTCAAGTTCCCGCCGCCAATTGGGAACTCTCGGGTCGCCGCGTCATGGTTCTTGGTTGGGCAGAAGGTACGCCGATTGGCGACAATGCAGCCTTAGATGCGGCGGGGCATGATCGCGTAGCCCTCGGTGCGCGCGTGCTGCAACTCTTTTTGAGCCACGCCTTGCGCGACGGGTACTTCCACGCCGACATGCACCAGGGCAATATGAAGGTTGCCGAGAACGGCGACATCATCGCCTATGACTTTGGGATCATGGGGAGAATCGACGAGTACACACGCCGCGTCTATGCCGAAATCCTTTATGGCTTCATCACCCGAGATTACAAACGCGTCGCGCAGGTCCATTTTGAAGCAGGGTATGTGCCCGCCGACCGTGATGTAGAAGAATTCGCAAATGCACTGCGCGCCGTTGGTGAGCCCATTTTCGGAATGGAAGCGAGTGGAATTTCCATGGGCCGCCTCCTGCACTACCTCTTTGAAGTCACCGAGCGATTTGGGATGGAAACACGCACCGAGTTGATCCTCCTCCAGCGCACGATGGTTGTCGTCGAAGGCGTGGCAAGGTCGCTTGATCCACAAATCAACATTTGGCACGTGGCACAGCCAATCGTCGAAGGGTACATCAAAGAAAGCATTGGGCCCAAAGCAGTGGTGTCAGACTTGGTCAAGACTCTTCGGATTTTAAGCCGGTTCGGCCCGCTTTTACCCGGAATGGCCGAGCAAGCCCTAATTGCGCGCACGACTATGGCAGATACCGCGCCGAAGAAAAGCTTGGGCGTGTACGCGCTAGTGTTCCTCGCGGGGATGGGCGTTGTTACCGTCGGCCATTGGATCTGGCTGCACGTTTCTTAGTTTACACGAGACGATTAAGGGCCATCATTTCCAGCGCGTAGCCCTGCGCATAATCTTCGACACCGTCCTCTGCCTTCCACAGGCAGTATGCTGCCATGCGCCAGTGGTATAGCGGTTTTAGGATATGATAACGTTCGATTACTTCTTTGTTCCCATACGAGCGCAGGAATTCTGCTTCTTGATGCTCGTCAAGCGGTTCGTCGGCATACAGGTACTGCATCGCCGGTGACAAATAAGTTGCAATATCCTCACAGGGGTCGCCAAGCGCGGGGCACTGCCAATCAATAAACCGCACGCTTATCTTGGTTCGAATGATATTTGCGGGCACCAAATCCCCGTGCAACAAGACCGGAGTAGCCGCCGGCAAGTTCGGAAGAACCGGCATTAGTTTTTGGTGTGTCTGTGCAGTTCGAAAGGAGCAGACATCCAAAATTTTTACCCCGTGAAGCGATACTCCATTTGGTGAAAGCGAAAGCTTTCGCAGATGGGTTCTTACCGGAATTGGCGTGTTGTGCAGTTGGGCAAGAGTTTTGCCAACTTCGCCCGCATCGACGCCAGAAATGGCGTCGCCATCAAGAAAGCAATAAAGCACGCAAGTACCAAAAGTCGTTTCTTGGTATGCAACTGGATCGGGAGAAAGATTTGCTCTTTCGAGTAACTTGAGTACCGAGAACTCGTCGCTTGGACTGTTTGGAAAAAGAGGGTTGTTTTGCCCTTTTTGAAACAATTTGCAAACAACATCGATTTCCTGATTTTTTATGCGCCAACAGGTATTGGTGCGCCCACCGCTCAACTGTTGCCACGCTGCTTGGCTTGGCACTAAACAATTCTGCGAAAGCTCGCGTGCGAGTTGAGTTTGCATAGAGGTTAGAGACATTCCACTTAGGCCGATCCTTGGTTTCATGCAATTTAGGGATGCGTAGATTCCAAGGCAAGTGAACTATGAAACAGAATACATCAAGAAGCTTCGCGCAGGCCAGTGACATCTGCGGAGTTAGCCATTGCCCCCCTTCCAGAACAAGAACTGTTATCCCTCCTTCGCCCCGAGCTTCCGTTACACGGCTATAAACTTCAACGGGAATCTCGCCCATTTGTTCTCCGTTTTTGAAACTGTCCAATGCAAACGTATACAGACCGTTCTCAAAGGGCGCTCCGCTGTCGTCTACGCCAGCCCATTCTAACGCTCCTGCACTCACTGGAATCTCGTTTCGCTGAACGACTGTTCCGTCGGAATCCCGCACGACAAGAAAATTCTGATCAGCTCCTACAATCGGATTTGGTGAAATTGTAACTGGGCTCCCTGAAAAATGCGCCGGGGCCTCGATCCGCGCCTCCATACCTACCCAACTTGCCATTTCAGCCATCCCAGAACCGCCAAATTGAGCGACCAAGTTTTCTAGGAGTTCATTCGTTTTCACTGATTGCTCTACATTAGAAAACGTCGCCAGCTGTGCGGCAAAGTCTGTAGAATCTGTTGGATTCAAGGGATCTTGATTGGTGACTTGTGCAGTCAACATCTTGAGAAAAGTGTCAAAATCCGACGAGAGCGAAGCGGCGTCCGTTTGGGATTCAGATACAATCTGGCTGGAGGATGTTTGGAGTGCAGGCGAAGATTGGGTAACTTCCATTGTAACGTCCTTTTATATACGAATGTCGACACGATCAGATTGCGTCAGATCTATTGCAATCGGACCCGTTTCCGGTGTCCCAATAGACTGGAACTCTGATGGGGGTACATGTGGTTGATCCGGAGAAGACTGGCCGTTTTGCTGCTGTTCGGAACCAGATTGATTAAAATTGAACGAAATTTGATCGTACCCCATTCCAAGAAATTCCTGCGCAAGGGAGTTAATGTTTCTGCGCATTAAATCGAGCGTTTCCGGTCGCTCGGCCAATACCGAAACGACCATCCCACCCTCAGTGGGGGAAAAAGTAAGCTTTACACGTCCAAGTTCCTCCGGAGAAAGTGCTAGTTCCAGCGGCCTATTGGCCTCGCCTACTGAAGCGGAAGCCAGTTGTTGTGCAACTGAACGCGCCAAATCGGGATGTAATTGTGGGGCGGTCGCGAGAGCTTGGTATTGGGATTGTGCGAGTGGAACGCGGCTGGGTTCTAAACTCATCGTGTCCGGAGTAAAACTCAAGTCACTTGCAAAATCTTCGACCAAAGGCGCGGCCATATTATAAGGTGTGTCGATCAGGGCATTAGGAACTTGTGGCGGAGATGTGGTCGACGTGGTTTGCGCAAGTATAGTGGCGCCTGGAGTTGAAGCCGTTTTCACAGCGAGCTCATTTGAAGAAACAGATTCCGAAGTTAAAGGAACTACATTTATGACGTTAGTAGAATTGCCCTGCATAGATTGAGGAGATGCTGAGTTGAGCTTTTGCGTTGTCAGTTGTTGCCCATTTAGTAAGGGCGTGAGTTCGGCGCTCTGTGGGATCGCTTTTGCAAGGGTTATCACGTCGTGTTTCACTTGAAATCCGTCCTTTTGCAAACTCACGCCCCCCCTTTTGAAGTGAAAAGCGCTTGAGAATAGGCGCGGTCCTGACCAGTAGTTGCCAACCTGTCTTTTGCAGGTGCAGACACTCCGCGTAAAACTTCACCGTTACTTGCGGAAACTTGAGGGCGCGCGTCACGGGCCTCAAGTGAGGTTGGCATCATTGCCCTAAGCACCGACGTAGCGTCACGAAGTTGCGATTGCATCTGGTGAGCTTCAGTAAAATTTGTGGAAGAATCCGAGTTCGCGGCACTATTGTCTGGATTTGCGGTTGGCATCGGACTTGTCGGCGAATCCACAGCGTGTCTCATGGAGGAGGCGTTCTCCGTTTGAACGTTCGGCGACGCACTGCTGGGCACTTGCAAGGTGGCACTTCCATTTAGAAGTGAGGAAGAGGTGAAAGTTGTCTCGGCCTTCCCTGTTTTGAAAGGTTCGTCGGCGGCTTCCGTCTTCAACGTAATGCTTTGTTCAAGATCACGAAGTGGCACTGTCCCTTCTGACAATTCAGATACAGGAACTGGCGAAACAAAATCAAAAGAAACCTTTGGCAGATCAGTTTCGAGTGTAGTACTGGCGGTTATACTTTTTGTACTTTCTGTCAATTCAACAGGGGGTTGGCCTCCAAAACTCAAGGGTAATGTTTGAATGTTTGACGGATGACCAAATAAGACTTCGGCATCCAAATCATCTTGCGGTTCTTTTTTCGCGACGTCGGATATCGCTCCGTCAGCGTTGGAATACGTTGAACCGCCTTTTGTGAAATTAGTATACTCAAGGAGACGTTCGAGTGTTCCTAGGCTGGAACTGCTAGGTTTTTTCTCTAAGCTTCCATTGAAAATATCCCCGAAAGTGGCGTCGGCATTCAACTCAGGCACCGTATTCGCCCCATTTTGAGGCGGAGTTGAAACTAGGGCAGGCCCAGCTTTACTTTGAGCATCCCGAGTGTTGCGAGAAGGTAGGCTTGCACTTTCACCTTGAACCAAAGGCCCATTGGAATGCGAATCCAAACTACTTGGCGCGCGGGAAACTATCGAAATAAAATTGTTCATCGTAGCCTTTCGGGAATTCTTCCTCGTGGTAGTGCTACTATGTGATGACTTGGTTACCAGATGTTTACTGGTTTGATCCAATATTGGAGAAACTGTCTAGAATTGAAAGCATTCCGATGTCCGATCTGATCGCACCAACATTTTCCCAGAACAGAACAAACCCTAAGCCGCTATCCTCTGAAGATACCAAGCTTATGGATGCCGCAAAAAAACTTGAAGCCAGTTTCCTTGCGGAAATGTTGAAATCTGCTGGGTTTGGAAAATCGCGTGAGAATTTGGGAGGGGGAGCAGGGGAAGATCAATTCGGTTCTTTTTTAGTTCAAGCTCAAGCTGAAGCAATGGTTGAGAAAGGCGGCATTGGCCTTGCTCAATCGCTTTTTGAAGCCTTGAAGGAGTCCGAGAATGAATAGTACACACCCAGCCACCTTGGCCGTAGAGTTAGAACTCTTGCTAGATAAGGAACGTGAAAACATCCTCGCTGGTGCAATAGAGAACTTCGCTAAGTTTACTCAAGCAAAGGCTCTTCTGACGGAAAAACTTTTAAAAGAGCCTGCACCTGAAGCCGCAATTTTGGCCCGAATCCGTATAAAAGCAAGTCGGAATCAACGACTTTTGGGGGCTGCTGTGTGTGCAATTCGCAGTGTAAATGGGCGGCTGACAGCAATACGAGGCCAAAACAAAGCCCTCTCAACGTATACAAATACAGGGCAACGCCAACAACTTGGAAGCAATGGTAACGTTCGATTTGAACGACGCACCTAATCTGTCTGATTGCGTCCTTCCGAGGCATACCTTGCCCGATTAGAACCTCAACCTACCGTAACTTCACTACAATCCCTTTCAACTTGAGGCGCTCAATAGCCATCTTCAGTTCTACGCTTTCCAAACCAAACGAGCGGACCACTTCAAAGTGGGAGAACCGCCATGAAATCCATGAACTATATATCGTTTGGCGCGCCTGACGCCGCCGACGGCTTAAGCTTTTCCCGCTTTAGACGTTGCTTTGGTTTACCAGACCAGCCCGTCATATCCGATCTACTTCGAGTTGAAATCCAGTAGAATAAAAAATGGTTGCGTACTGACCTGAGCCCCAAGTCTCCTCCAGCTTTGCGCGGAGTCCTTGGGGTTAAATCTGTGGCGTTAGGCCGCCATCTTGTCCATTGCCTTTCTTTGCAAAAATTCCATCGGGGTGAGGTTGCCCAATGCTGAATGTGGTCTGCGCCAGTTGTAATCCTCCTGCCATTCTTCAAGCGTTTTGCGGGCATCGCGCAATGTGCCAAATAACGTTTCATTCAAACATTCATCTCGCAGCTTGCCGTTGAAGCTTTCGATGAAGCCGTTCTGCTGGGGTTTGCCCGGTGCGATATAGTGCCAATCAATATCACTTTTCTGAACCCATTTGAGGATCGCCATGCTGGTGAACTCGGTGCCGTTGTCTGAAGCTATTGTCTTCGGCATGCCACGTTCTGCGATCACCTTGTCCAGCTCACGTGCAACGCGGTGTCCGGATAGCGACGTGTCGGCCACCAGCACCAAGTTCTCGCGGCTGAAGTCATCGACAACTGCCAGAATGCGAAACCGACGTCCATCTGTCAGCGCGTCAGACACGAAATCTAAGCTCCAACGTTGGTTTGGGCCATCGGGAGGACCATCGGCTTTCTCGTGCCCAACGCACGCTTCCTGCCACCTCTGCGCCGCACCTGAAGCTTCTCTTCACGGTAGATGCGCCTCACTTTCTTGTGGTTTACCTCAAAGCCCTCCCGCGCAATCATCACATGGATGCGGCGGCAACCAAACCGACGCCGTTCTCTGGACACACGCTTGATTGCATCTCGCAGTTCGGCATCATCACCACGACGCGACAGATACCGCACCGTTGATCGATCAATCTGCAGCACATCACACGCCCGCCGCTGGCTCACACCGTGCGCTTCGCACAAATGAACCACCGCCTGCCGCCTCACAGCAGGCGTCACCATTTTTTTGAATTGATGTCTCGCAACATAGCGCGCGACCGTTGTCCTCAGACCAATGGCGGACAAAGTCACGCTCCAGCATCTGCTCGGCCAGCAGCTTCTTCAGCTTACCGTTCTCGTCTTCCAAAGCTCTCAGCCGCTTCGCGTCAGAAGGTTCCATCCCGCCATACTTCGATTTGTATTTGTAAAACGTCGCTGAACTGCTTCTCGGTCAATGCTATGCATTAACCTGCCAGCCAATGGATCCCGTGCCGCCGACAGACATCAGCAGTCTTCTCGCCAGATTCCTGTTCCTTGATCATCGCAATAATCTGTTCGTCCGTAAATCGTGCCTTCATTTGTCCGTCCTTTTGTTGGGCGGACTCTACACAAATCTGGAGGAGTTTTAGCGGATCAGGTCAGTACATTAGTGTCTGAAACTTAGGGAGAGGTTTACTAGGTTCACAGCCAGACTAGAAGAATTGTTGGGAATTGGAGAAATATGAGCGCGAATTTTGAAGCAAGGACAGTGCTGCCCGCCCAGACTGAACACCGATATTAATGCTATTAAGTTGAGAGCGGACTAGAAACTGTTGAATTAACTCTTCTTGTTTCTCTGGGTCGGAAAATTGTGTTAGGTCACTTGAACCAAATAATCTTTCTGCTCTATCTTGAAAAACTTCAAGCTGCCTATCAAGATCCAAAGCACCAAACGAAGACGGTAAGTTGAACACAGTGTCAAAAACGCTTCGCAAAGGCGGGTTTCCCATTACGGTAAACCATTTGCTATTTGAGGTCATGTCACCATTGGCTATGTCGGTCAAATCTCTTTGAACCGTTAAAGCTAAACGCATGCCCTCATTTGCCTGCCCAACGGCCACTTCAAACTGGCGTCCCTTATACGCCTTGACAATTTTGTCTCCAAAGTCGGATAGTTTTGACCTTGGAGTTCCAAGATCAAAACCAAAGGCTACCGTCATTTCTAAATAGCGCTTGTCGCTAAGGCGATGCGCAAAAGCGTCTTCCAACAGTGAACCTTCCACCAGCACTTTCTCAACAAATGCTTTATTTGGCAAATCAGCATCGAGCCCGAACGCTCCGAGGGCAACCTTCAAAAGAGTCCGGTCATTGACCAATTCTTTGGCCGTGGAAATTTTCGAAATATTTTCCTTGAAGTATTCTACTTCTCTTGAAATCAGTGGGGAATTATCATGCACTTCTTGTTGAGATTCTCTTGTGCGAGTCAAGAATGTCCATCCAGCATATCCCGAGAGAGGAATAAGAGCTTGGAAGGTCATAATAGTCTTGCGGCGGCCATCAACCGCTCTTCGCGTGGGAGAAGTGTGCGAAGTAGCTTTAATGCTTGGTAGTATTGCTCTTCTAACACTGCATCAGTTGCTGCTGTTAGTTGATCTCGACTATCTAAATCCACAAGGACTTGGCTCAACTGCTCGATCCCCCGTAGCATTTGGATTTTGGCTTCGCTTTTGTCCGCATCACCGGACAACACCAGTTGTGCAATATAGCACACACGGCGGACAGGTGTATTTACTTCCTCTGGATGTATTGCGTCTCGTAGGCGTAAAATATTAGCGTTTGGTGTAACAATTGAAAGGCGCGAGCGCCGATCTCCGTTTTCGATTACCGCCCCATTAATTAGAACACGCTCTTTTGGACCCAATTTCAATACCAGACCACTCATTTCGCCACCGCCCCTGCTCTTAACCCACGCATTATTGAGGAGTTGACGTCGACCAAGACTTCTGCGGACGCTTCGTCTTTAAGAATTCGGCGAGTGTGGAAATTCGTGAACTCTGCTAAATAGAAAATTCGGGCGCGCAACTCTTCAGGTAGTGCATTACTTTCTTCAGAAACGTCTGAGGCGAGAATTGTCCAAAGCTGGCGATTTTGATGCAAAGCCATGGCGAGTTCCCTAAAACCCTGTTTACCTTTGGCTTCTGCAACCTTTAAGGCGTGGGTTATGCGAGCAAACGCCTCGTATTCAATTCCACGTGAGGTGCGAGTTGTCTTTTGGGTTGAGCCGTAAGCCGTTTTGGCCTGATGTAATGCGTTCACTGTGAGTCCTTCCAGGAAATAGCACAATAAAGTTAAATTTGTGTCCGGAGCGCCTTTCCGGCGCTCCGGTTTTTACCGGCTTAGCGGAAGAGTGAGAGGATCGATTGAGGTGCCTGGTTTGCGATGGACAGAGACTGCACAGCCAATTGTTGCTGTGTTTGAAGTGCCGTCAGGCGTGCGGACACTTCTTCCATATCCGCATCCACTAGCGTGCCAATACCCGATTTCAGAGAATCGGTCAGCTTTCCGATGAAGTCGCTTTGGTTTTCAATTCGTGACTGAGTAGAACCAAAATTAGCTCCAGCGTCGATCGAGGATTGGATCAAGTTTTCAATGCTATCTAACGCTGCATTAGCGCCTGCATTAGTACGAACATCAATTTTGTCCAAGCCGAAGAGGCCACCCGAGGCCTTGCCACCAGCATTGCCAGCGGTCGAAAACGCAAGAGACGCCGATCCAGTTCCGTCATTGTCAACTTGAAGACTCCAAGCCTTGGTCGTTGCATCCTGGACAACTTTGGTCGTTACGCCAGCAATACTGCCGCCATCAATCGCGGTTTTAAGCCCTTTGGCTACGTCTTCCATCGACTCGTCTTTTCCGGCGATATAGTTGTAAGAACTGGAACCTACAGTTACTTTGTATCCATCGCCATCTGCGACAGCGGCCACAGTCGATAAGTCAATTTTCTCTGAGCGTTGAGCAATCGTACTGTCTGAGGCTGTGTTGGTGCCGGTCGGGCCAGCCCCGTTTACAGCAGTAATGTCTGAAGAGCCGTCTCCTGCCGTAGTTGCTGTCGACTTAACATTCATACCTTCAAACGCCCGCGTTGAGCTAATCGTTAGCACACCCGCGGTGTTTGAAGCCGTAACGCCCTCCAGACCTAGGCCATTAATTGCACCGGCAAAATACGACGCAACGTCTGTGACATCTGTTCCTGTTGCCGTAAAGCTAAGATCAACCCCCGCAACAGTTAATTGCGCTGTGTCAGCAGCTGCCCATGTATCCGCATAGGTGACAACTGCAGTGTTTGCTGCTGAAGCTACTGCAGTAGCGCTATCTGCAACAACGGCATTGGCGGCAATTGAAGTACCCGATCCAAATGTACCCGCAGTCGTAGTTTGATCTTGACGTGAAACTTTAATATTTGTGGCTGTTACTGAACCATCGCTCGATCGATCAAGTGAAGACAAAACGTTGACGTCCTCAGTACCTTGAACCAAATTCAAACCATTGAACTGAGCCGCCCCAACAACTGCCGTAATCTGATCACGAAGAGCCGAGATATCCGTTTGAATTTTTGTTCGGTCTACATTCTCTTCTTGAGCGGCAACAATTTTACCTTTGATGTCTGTTAGGAGGTCCGTCACGGTCTCAGACGCTTGTCTCGCAACTGCCACAGTCGATTCACCTAGCGATAGACTGTCGGAAATCGCCTTAAACCCACTCACATCTGCCTCCATCACTTTTGAAATTGCCCAAACTGCAGAATTATCCTTGGCCGAAGACACGGATTTACCAGTGGAAATTTCGTTTTGCGTAGTCGCCATGCTGGCATTTACACCTTTTAGAGTTTGAAGCGCGACCATCGCGCCTGTGTTTGTCAGAATGCTGGACATCGTGTTTTCCTAATTCCTAAGACGCTTTTGCGCCGGTTTTCATTTCGCACCGACTAAGGCGCAGCTGATGTCATTCTGACATTTACGACGGTCATATTATTTCTCGCCGCATCATCCCGCTTGGAGATGTTCATCCAAACTGAAGGACAAAACCTAAGAGAACCCTAAGTGTGCAGTCTAAGTTTTGTAGAATTTTACTAAAATTTGGAGTTTCATCATCTGACACGAGCGCAACAGGTTCTATGGGGCGCATCAGCTTGCGTACGCCAGGCAATCCGAACGTGGAACTTGCTGCAAAACTTCAATCTCGAAGG
Source organism: Falsihalocynthiibacter arcticus (assembly GCF_000812665.2). Taxonomy (GTDB): domain Bacteria; phylum Pseudomonadota; class Alphaproteobacteria; order Rhodobacterales; family Rhodobacteraceae; genus Falsihalocynthiibacter; species Falsihalocynthiibacter arcticus. The sequence goes on along the minus strand of NZ_CP014327.1, from coordinate 1,382,513 downwards.
TCTGTGAATTGACGTGGATTTCTCATTACCCACAGAGCGCGTCGTCCAGAGCTTAAACCAAATCATTGAGTGGCGTGGAAAACCTCGGAGCATACGCGCCGACAATGGCCCATAAAACGCTCATATTGAGTGTTACAATCGCTCTGGACTTACAACAACGAGCTTCCCATGGGCATTGGAGGCATAACCCCCGCAATGAAACTAAAAGCAGCCGAATAAAATCTACGGCTGAGCCTTAATAAAAATGGGATGATCACCGTATTCCTTACACTTTATAAACGGTTTCCGGATAATTTTCATTAAACATTATCTGGAAGTGCTGTCTCAATGATGATCATGACGTCCCTGAATTCTTTAACTCGGAGAATGCGAGTGCAACGGCTGTTTGGGATAGAAAATTCCACCAATTGCTTTGCACCTCCAGTCCTTAAAATAGCTTCCAATCTTAAGTCTACAGGTGTCACTGCAACGCATTTGTTATCGAGGCATCGAATCTAGTCGATTTATTTCTGATTGAAAAACGTTGACCACATTTTCTCGATTGGCCTGTCGAAAACTACCTAATAAAATTGAAGAAAGTTAGTTCCAGAATGGAAACAAAGCTGTCAGTTTCGAACCTATTTAGCCCCACTGTATTACTCGCATTGGTGCTGATGGCTATCATCGTCATGATGATTTTACCGGTGCCAGCATGGGTTCTGGACATAGGCCTTGCGACGTCCTTTGCACTAGCTATTCTCATGTTCACGGTCACGCTATTTATTGAACGCCCGTTAGATTTCTCGGCATTCCCCACTGTATTGCTCGCGTCGCTGATGTTGCGATTGTCACTCAATGTTTCGTCAACCAAACTGATCATTGGACAGGGGCATACGGGACCAGGTGCCGCAGGCGATGTCATTCAGGGCTTCGCTAGTTTCGTTATGGGTGGAAGTGTCTTTTTAGGCCTCGTCGTCTTTGGCGTACTTCTCATTGTAAATTTTGTCGTGATCACCAAGGGTGCTGGGAGGATGGCGGAAGTTGGAGCGCGTTTTGCCCTTGATGCGATGCCTGGAAAACAGCTCGCAATTGATGCCGATATGTCCGCCGGAGCCATCGACCACAATGAAGCAAAGGAGCGACGCGAAAAAGATCAGGCTGAAATGACGTTCTTCGGGTCACTGGATGGTGCCTCAAAGTTTGTAAAAGGCGACGCAATCGCTGGGCTTCTTATTACCCTCCTAAATTTGGTTATGGGTTTGATTATTGGCGTAGCAATCCACGACATGCCAATTGGTCGGGCCTTTGAAACATATGCCATCTTAACAATTGGGGACGGCCTCGTTTCTCAAATTCCTGCGGTGATTATATCGATCGCATCCGCGTTGCTTTTGGCGCGTGGTGGCACAACGGGTTCGACGGATTTGGCAATGGTCGCGCAACTCGGAAGGCACCCTGCTGCCTTGGGAACCGTGGCCGTATTGATGGCGCTTTTCGCGCTCGTTCCAGGACTTCCGTTTTTACCGTTTATCGCCGGCGCTCTTACTTTGGGATACTGCTCATGGCTAGTTCATAAACGGTTGGCCAAAGAGAAGAAAACCGAGACGGCAGTAACCGAAAATGCGCTTCCCAAAACGGAAAAGAAACCCATCGGAGACACTTTGGATCTGGACGACATCCACGTCGAATTTTCGCCCGATCTCATTAACATGATATTGGATCCGGCGACAGGTTTGGATGCCAGAATTGAGAATATGCGAACGCATGTGGCCACCGAATACGGGCTGATTCTGCCCGAAATTCGTTTGACAGACGAGGCTTCATTGCCAGCTGGCTCGTATATCATTCGCGTCCAGGGAGTCGAGCAGGCAAGAGACGTGCTGCACCCTGAAAAAGTTTTGGCGCTGATGCTTGATGGTGGGGATTCTCTTCCTTCAGGGCAGGATGTTAGCGAGCCTGTTTACGGGGCTCCCGCGCGATGGATCGCTCAAGAGGACCAAGACGAGGCGGCTCTATCTGGGTCCACAATTGTGAACTCAAGCGAGGTTCTTGCAACGCACTTGCTTGAAGTCATTAAGCGAAACTTCCCGCGACTCTTAACGTTGAAGGCTTTGCGCAAAATTCTAGCGGCTTTGACAAACCTGTCCGACGAAAACCGGGCTGCCGCCAATCGGCAAATGTTGGACGAGCTTGTTCCTGAGAAGGTTCCAGTAGATCTTCTTTTGAATGTCATGCGGCTCCTCTTGGAGGAGCAAGTTTCCGTGCGCAATTTGCCGCTCATTCTTGAGGCGACTGCCGAGGCAAGGCCAATCTATCCGAGCGCCGAGGGAATTTGCGAACATGTTCGACAGCGATTAGGCTTCCAACTGGTCGCTGATATCAAGCGAGCCGATGGCACAATCCCATTGATTCAATTGGCGCCTGAGTGGGAGGCGTCTTTCAATCTGTATCAAATGGTTGGGGATCGCGGTCAGGTGGATGTGGCGCTCCCCCCGCTTGAGTTCAATAAATTGGCGGACGGCGTCGCTGATCGCATTGCGCGGGCTGCGGAGGCAGGAACCTATCCCGCAATCGTAACGTCTCGGCTCAGGAGACGCTTTATCCGCACTGTGCTGTCGGCCAAGGGAATAAGCAATCCTGTCCTGTCGTTCGAAGAAATTGGGACGGATGCGCGCCCTGCCCTCGTAGGTTTCGTGCCTTTATGAATGAAGCAATGGAACTCATCAGTGGCTGGGGAAAAGACGAACTCACGTCCTTCTTTTTCGTTTTTCTGCGAGTAGGAGCAGCCCTTTCCCTTCTTCCAGCGTTCGGTGAACAATCCATTCCACAGCGTGTTCGCCTAGGCCTGGCCATTGCTTTTACAGCCGTTGTCTATCCCGCGGTTTCAGTGGAAATTCGTGCCTATACTATGGCTGAAGGCCAAGCTTGGGGAGGATATGCGAGTGAGATTCTCGTCGGTTTGATACTGGGTTTGGGGCTAAGATTGTTTGTTTTTTCTTTGCAAATGGCGGGATCAATTGCAGCGCAGGCAACTTCGCTGTCGCAAATATTGGGATCTGCACAGGCTGAGCCAACGGCCGCAATCGGACAATTGCTACTTATGGCGGGCCTCGCGCTGGCCGTGATGAATGGGCTCCACATCAGAATTGCCGAGGCTTTCATCCTTTCCTATAACGTCTTCGGGCCTGGGGACGTTCCCCAAGCAAGCGATGTTTCACAATGGGGCGTCGCCCGAATCGCAAGCGCCTTTTCCCTCGCGTTTTCCCTCGCCGCGCCGTTTGTCATTGCTTCTCTTGTTTATAATGTCGCGCTCGGGGTTATCAACCGCGCCATGCCTCAGTTGATGGTTGCAATGGTGGGCGCACCCGCGATCACCCTTGGAGGCATGGCCCTTCTTTTGATTGTTGCTCCGGTTCTATTGGCGGTTTGGTGGGACGAACTGTCGGTATTTCTTCAAGCACCATTTGGTGTGATGAGATGAGTGACGACGATGACGACGACAAGCAACACGAACCGACGCAAAAGAAATTGGATGATGCGCGCAAAAAGGGTGAGGTACCAAAATCGACCGACCTCATGACTGCCGCAGGCTATGGTGGATTTCTCGTCGCCGCCTATGCGGTTGGAAGCAGCAGCATGAAGGACATGGGGCAATTGTTGGCGAGTATTATCGGCCAATCGGATAGAATTGCCCCCACGCTTTTTGAAGGCAACGGCCTTCCCGTGACCGGAAGCATTATGATGTCGACCCTTAAAATTATGTCGCCGTGGTTCGCACTCCCGAGCTTGCTTGTAATTGTAATGATTGTAGCCCAGAAAAGTTTTGTCGTGGCCCCCGACAAACTTGCACCGAAATTGTCGCGAATTTCGCCCATCTCAAACGCCAAAAATAAGTTCGGGCGCGCGGGAATTTTTGAGTTCTTTAAAAGCTTCGTAAAACTTGGAATATATGGCGTCGTTCTGGGTGTGTTTCTATATCAAAATGTTCTCACCATTGTTGCCACGGTCCATATGACACCCGCAATGGCCACAACAGTATTACTGGAACTGGTGATGAAGTTCTTCTTCATCGTCCTCATTATTGCAACCACCCTTGGTGTTTTGGATTTTCTGTTTCAGTATCAGGAGCACATGCGCAAAAACCGAATGTCGCACAAGGATATGAAAGACGAACACAAAAACAGCGAAGGCGACCCGCACGTGAAGCAGAAACGTCGCCAAAAGGGCTACGAAATTGCCATGAGTCAAATGATGTCGGACGTTGGGAAGGCTGATGTCATCATTGTTAACCCGACCCATTATGCGGTTGCCTTAAAGTGGGATCGTGCCAATGGCGGCGCCCCAATTTGTGTTGCAAAAGGGGTTGATGAAGTTGCCGCAACCATAAGGGAACTAGCGAGCGAGCATGGCGTCCCCATTCACAGCGATCCTCCCACGGCACGTGCCATTTTTGCAGTTGTGGAAATTGGCCATGAAATTCATGCAACACATTATCAAGCCGTCGCCGCGGCAATCCGCTTCGCCGAAAAAATACGCAAGAAGGCACGCGGTTACGGGGTGAAACCGTTTGGATAAACGCCTTAAAAACCTGAAAAACCTTTCAGCGACCCTGCTGGATATCGAATTGTTCAAGCTTAAAAAAATTTCGGCAGATCAGCAGCGGCTTTCGGATGAAATCCTTAGAATTCGTGAGTCTAAAGGCCAACAAGCGGTTACTTTGACAGAGGCAAACGGAATGGATCCGTCCTTGCTTGCGGGCGCTTTTTCCAAATGGGAGGAGTGGTGTACTCAAAAATCAATGAGCCTGAACCAAGAGCAAGCCGTTTTGCGGGTGGAAATGGAAAAACAACGAAAGAAAACACAGGCGATGTTTGGCAGGTCCGAAGCCGTGAAAGAGCTAATGAAGCGCGACACAAATATGGCCAAGAAGAAAATGAGTCTCTGATATTATCACAAAACCTCGGCTATAGTTTGTCGAATGATATGGAGAAGTACGGGGATTTTGGAACAATCTACCGTAGCGAAGCCTGTTAGATAAACAAATAGTACTGTTATTATCGTCGATATATTCTCGTTCGGATTGAAATTCCTACCATCTTGATTTATGCCCTAATAAGCAGCGCTTGGTGGCATTCTCAAAATCGTTTTTGGAGTGTCACGAGCATTTCAAAAACTTGTGGCACTCAATCGTTTGGTGCGCTCATCTCCGAAAAACGCAAAAAGGTTTAAATCGATGTCAGATAAAAAACGCCCCGACATATTGTATACCATTGTAGACGAAGCTCCCCAACTCGCTAGCGTCTCACTCCTGCCCATCATTCAATCCTTTGCTTCGACAGTCGACGTCACCGTCGGTACCCGAGATATTTCCCTGGCGGGCAGAATTTTGGCGACGGTTCCAGAGTTTCTTACTGAGGGTCAACGCCAGTCTGACGACCTTGCCGTATTGGGTGAACTTGTAAAAACTCCCGAAGCCAATGTGATTAAACTGCCAAACGTTTCGGCATCTATTCCCCAACTGTCTGCTGCGATTTCCGAGTTGCAAGTGCAAGGCTTTGCCGTTCCAGACTACCCTGAGAACCCCCAAACTGAAGCGGAAAAATCCCTTCAGGCGCGCTATGACGCGATTAAAGGGAGTGCGGTTAATCCTGTTTTGCGGGAAGGCAACTCTGATCGTCGGTCCGCACGGGCTGTAAAAAACTATGCGATGAAAAATCCACATTCGATGGGTGCATGGGCTTCCACATCCAAAACCCACGTCGCTTCAATGCCCGGGAATGATTTCTACGCCAATGAAAAATCGGCAACGATTTCAGCGGCTCAAGCTGGCAAGGCGAAAATAGAATTTGTTGATACCGCAGGTAAAGTGTCCCTGCTGAAAGGTGATCTCAATCTTCTCGAAGGCACGGTCGTAGACGCGACTTTCATGAGCGCAACTGCATTGCGTGCCTTTATCCGCAATGAAATAGTCGACGCGGCGGCGCAAGGCGTCCTGTTCTCCGTTCATCTCAAAGCAACGATGATGAAGGTTTCGGATCCTATCATTTTCGGTCATTTTGTTTACGTTTACCTTGAAGATGTATTCACCAAGCACGCTGATGTTTTGGCAGAATTGGGTGCAAATCCGAATAATGGAATCGGTGATCTATTGGCAAAAATCGACGGCCTCCCCGCCGACAAAAAGGCCGAGATTGCTGCTGATATTGAGGCGAGTATGGCTGCGAAACCACCGCTTTACATGGTGGATTCCGATAAAGGCATCACCAACCTTCACGTTTCCTCTGACGTGATCATCGACGCATCGCTTCCGGCACTCATCCGTGCGGGAGGCAAAAGCTGGGGTCCTGATGGCAAGGCCGCAGACACTAAATGCGTGGTTCCCGACAATTGCTATGCGGGTATTTATGACGAAACGATCAACTATTTCAAAGAGACGGGTGCCTTAGACCCGACCACATCGGGTAGCGTTTCCAACGTCGGTCTCATGGCCCAGAAAGCCGAGGAATACGGCTCGCATCCAACAACATTCGAAGCGCCCGCGAATGGTACAATTCGCTACGTTTTGGCCAACGGAGAAACCTTGCATTCCCATGAAGTAGCGGCCGGCGATATTTGGCGTTCATCTTCTGCGAATGCCGCTCCGATCAAAGACTGGGTAAAACTGGGCATCAGCCGTCAGAAAGCAACGGGTTCTGCCGCGGTGTTTTGGCTAGATGAAAACCGCGCTCATGATGCACAATTGATCAAAGCGGTCAAAGCAATCCTGACCGAAGAGGGCGCCAATGATTTGGGTCTTCAGATCATGGCCCCCCGCGAGGCTACGCGTTATAGCCTTGAACTTATTCGTCAGGGTAAGGACGTGATTTCGATCACGGGGAACGTCTTGCGCGACTATCTCACCGACCTTTTCCCGATCCTTGAATTGGGAACGTCAGCAAAAATGCTCTCGATCGTTAAGTTGATGAACGGTGGCGGTATGTTCGAAACGGGTGCTGGTGGTTCTGCCCCTAAACACGTTCAGCAACTGGTGTCTGAAGGGCACTTGCGTTGGGATTCCCTTGGTGAGTTCTGCGCACTTGGTGAATCTTTAACGTTCCTTGCCGAGAGTAAGGGCGATCCTAGAGTTGCTGTTTTGGGCCGCGCCGTAGATGACGCAACTGAAAAACTTTTGGACACGGGGAAATCTCCTGGCCGTAAAGTGGGTCAACTTGACAACCGCGATAGCCATTACTTCTTTGCGCTGTATTGGGCAGAAGCTTTGGCTGCTCAAACCGACGATGCCGACCTTGCTGCGCATTTCGCGCCAATCGCGGCGGAATTGGCAGCGAAACAGGATGTTATTCTGGCTGAGCTGTCCGCAACACAGGGTCAAGCTGCTGATCTAGGCGGCTACTATCACACGGATCTTGAGAAAACCGTCGCCGTAATGCGCCCAAGCGCGACATTTAACGCGATTGTTGGATAAGTGAAAACTCGGTTGGCCATCTCATTGGCCAACCGATCTTTATTCCCGTTTGCCTCAGTTTAATCCGCTGCGGGCAATGTATTTAGCCAAGTCGAGGATGAGCTGACCACGTGCCACTGCGATGGCTTGCGGTCCCCCGTTTGGGTCAAAAGGAACGGCCAGTTCAAAGAGGCCTGAGCGTTCGCGGCCACCATCACTCACCCCGACGAAATACTGACCTGCTGCATGATATTGGCCGTCACCCCGTGCAATTAGGCTTTCAAAGCGAACTTCTAGACGAGCATCAGGAAAAGCCTCAAGCGGCCATGGCGACGATGCCACGCGCGCCCCTGTTAGCTTCGAAAGCGCGCGAGAGAGTTCCATGGCAACCGCACGTTCGGGGCTATCAGCCCAGAGTGCCCCACTCTCAGTTACCAATTTACCGCTCGCGTCCTGAAGTGCGATTTCATCGGCCGCGGCATAGGTTGGCAGAGATATTTCACGCACTTCTATGGAGCGAAACCCGATGCGTATCGATTCTGTAACAGCGGGCGGAGCGACGGAATATCGATCAGCAGGGCCTGAGCAGGCAGCAAGCGTTAAAGCGGTTATGGCAAGGGAAGTTCTGAAAAAACTCATGGTTATCGTCCTCGGATTAGGGCGCTGGGATTGCGTTCCAGCATGCGGGCCAGAGATGTCATCGCCGCCGCAGCTTTTGAAATGTCGCGCAGGGTCTCTTGGGCGTCACGACTTAATACTTTTCCGCTGTTATACCCTGCGATTGTTGCGCTGGCTTCATTTAGAATGCGTTTGATACTGTCCACCAATGCCGGAAGATCTTTGGTGGAGGTCGCAACCGCATCCGCTGCTTGGCGAGCGGAGTCTAGCGTTGCGTTGACATTGGTGACGCTTCCGCCTTCGCGCAATTCATTTAGGATCGTGCTTATTTCAGTCAGAGCAGCCCCCAATTCTTGCGGTAGCGCACGAGTGGCGTCCGAGCTGATGAACTCGTCAGCTGACTCAGTGAGGCGGGTAAGTTGGATCGTTAAGTCTTCAAGGGGCAGTTCTTCGGCCCTTACCGCAACGGCCTCAATTTGTGCAACTAACGCTGGTACACCTTTGACAGATTCCGTCACGCTGTTTGCCGCAGCCGCGGCGGCATCGACGGCCGCAACGAGCTGAGTTGCGAGTTTCTCTTTTTCCACTTCAGCGAGCAACGTTTCAAAGCGCACAATCGCGGCATTGAGGGAGACTGGAATATTCTGAATATCTTTCGATGACACAAAATTTCTAACCTCAATCAATGTATCACTCACCTCTTTTGGTATTTCGCGCAAGTTTCCATCGGAAGCCACGGCCTCGGCACTATCGAGGAAATCAATGGCGCTGTGGAGGAGCTGCTCGATGGGTAGTTTGTTAATGCGATCTAGCACACCTTCGACAGTGCCTGCGGCATCTGTGATTTCGCTTTTCGTTGCCGGAATAACAGGCACGATGCCCTCACCAGTCAACATGACAGCTTTTGGCGCGTTATCGACCTGTAAAAGTTCAATTTTAAGGCCTCCCGTCAAGATACTGGTGGAAGCTAGACGCGCGCGCAAACCCTCCTGAACCCGTCGCGATAAGAACTCTAGCGCGGTCTTGGGCGACGCCTCGCCCTGCAACCCAAGGCGCGCGGGTTGGATCGACAGCACGGCATTCAGTCGTACGCGATTATCACCGAAAGTTTTTGCATCAATTATCCCCGAAACGCTTTGTACTTTGCCGATTTTCAAGCCATTGATTTCGACAGGTGCATCTACGGCGAGCCCCGAGATATTCTCTTCAAAGACCACACGCATTTCGACGGTCTCGACTTCGGCCCCGACGAAGAGATTGTTGCGGGCCGTTGCTTTGTCGGTGAAAACTTCGAAGACGGTCCCGCTGGCGACAGGTGTGCCGTCGGAAACGAAAGTGTCAAAGGTCACACCACCGCCTAAGAGGGTGGCAAGTGAGGAAAAATCGAGTTTTGCGCCTGACGCACCAACCGAAAACGTAAATCCAGAGGTGTCCCAGAACCGTGTTGAGGGCGTAATCAACTGGCTGTGCGGATCATAAATGATGGCCTCGGCAATTGCATAACTTCCCTCGACCGAAATGCGTGCTTTTCCGATGCGACCAACTTCTATCCCGCGAAATGTGATCGGGCTGTTGTCGGTCAAACTACCGCCAGACGTGGAACGCACTGCGATCTCCAGACCTTCTCTCCCTTGCTGGGAAAGCGGCGGATCTACTAGCCCTTTGAAACTTGTCCCTCTGGCACTGATCGTACTGTCCCATGAGCCTTCAATATAAACGCCGGACAAAACCGTATCCAAGCCGGTAACGCCACTGGCGCTCACTTCGGGCCTCACGACCCAGAAGTTTGAGGCGACATCCACAAAGGGTGCGATTTCTTTGTGCAAGCGCACAGAAACGATGACCGCAGCAAGGTCGGGAGCGAATTCAATACCTTCAACAACACCAACTGTGACGTCGCGATACCTCAGCTCTGTTTTATTTGCAGCGATGCCAGCACCGTTTTGAAACGCAATCTCGATCAATGGTCCACGGCTGTTATAGGCCTGCCAAGCCACGCCGAGCGCGACCACCAGCGCCGCCAAGGGGATCACCCAGACAATTGAAGCGCGATCAAAAAAGGATTTCCGAGCCGGTTTGATAGCAACGGGAGGTGGGCGATCATTCATGTTTTGATGGCTTTCTGTTTGGCTTGGACATCCCAGATCATTCTGCTGTCAAAAGCTTGCGCGGATAGCATTGTGAAAATAACCGAGAGGGCGAAAAATAGGCTGGCACGACCGGGATTAATAGACGCGATCGTATTGAGTTGCACCAGAGACGACATAATCGCAACGACAAAGATGTCGATCATTGACCATCGACCAATATACTCCACCATCTCGTAGACAAATTGGCGTTGGTGTTTCGTGACGTTGGACGCGCGATTCACGGAGAGAGCCAAAAAGGCAATGGCCATGAATTTTCCAACGGGGATGACCACACTGGCGAAAAGGATGATGAAAGCGACAGCAAAGGAACCGTGGTGCATAAGTTCAATCGCCCCATCAACAATTGTATTTTCTTGCGTAAAAACCAAAGTGCGGGTTTGCAGCATCGGATACACGTTTGCTGGTACATAGCACATAAGCCCAACCAGCCAGAGCGCCCAAACCCGCTGCATGCTTTTCACTTCGCGCGAGACAATTTTTTTGCCACAACGACCGCACGCAGGTGTGCCCACAGGCCAAACCTGTGTGCAACGCGTACACGCCACAACCCCAAGGTCGTGCGCGCTCACGATGTCTAGGCCTTGTCCAGCGAGTTCCATACCGACCACCTACATACAAAATTATCTTGGAATATTGTTAATATCACCAAAGCTACAAACATCCAAAACGCCGGCCCAAATGACACGTCCGCAATACCACTTATTTTGACCAACGCAACTGCACACCCGATTGCAAATATTTCTGCCATCGACCAAGGCCGTAACGCTTCCGACAGGCGAAAGGCGTGAACTGCTCCGCGGGCGGGCGGGCGGTCTAGCACAATTGGTACAAGCACATAGATTCCCAACAAGGCGCGCGTCAGGGGAATGACAATAATAAGCGAAGCCATGGCGAGAGACAGCGCAATGAGCAACCCGTGATTGAACGCAAAAACCGCATCTAGGATCGACATCGAGTTAGTTGTTCCAGCCGCATCTATCGTCAGGAATGGAAAGACAGTTGCTGCGATAATCAAGATGGCAATCGCAAGCGAAACAGCAATAATTTGCAGCCCTGCTTTGCGGCGGGGTGTAATCAGGTCAGCTCCGCAGCGGCCGCACGACGCCTTTTCCCCATTCTCAGGGCGGCGCAACGTATAAACCGCATCACAATGCGGGCAGACGATCAAGTCGCTAAGGGGAATCGCAGGCGCTTCAGACATCAAACATAATTATCCTAATTCGAGTGCAGACTACAGAGCACCCATTCTATTTCTAAATCCCACCGCAATTGCTTCGGTGTTTGGATGCCGCCCTAGTCCTCAAGACCCAAAACTGAATCCGCATTTGCACGACGATAATTCACAAACGTTTTCGCACTCAAAACAACAAAAAACGTATCCATATCAATAAGTATATAGCCTTCTTCTAAAAGTGCCCGCGAAAGGTTCTGAATATCTTCGGGATACAATCGCTTACGGTCTAGCATATCGCGTAAAACTTTTGAGGCAATTCGGTAGCGCCCAGAGTCTTTACCGCCGAAACTGGTAAGGTAAAGTGCGCTGAGCTGTTTGGCTGTGTGTTCAAAATTATTCATATCGAATTTATATAAGGTAAATAAATTTTGTCTATAGACAAATAAATACATCCATTTATAGGGGGGCAAGGAGATTTTTCATGACTATGGACCCAGAACAGATCGACCAACCCATCGAAGTTTCAGACGCACTGTATAGTGCGGTCGAAAGCGGCGATGCTATTGCGTTGCAAAACCTCCTAGAACCGTTGTCTCTCGCAGAAGCCTTGCGCGAAATTTTACAAATGGATTCCGCTGGGCGTGCGACTGTTCTGTCCCTTATCTCCGCAGAGCTTGCGGCGGCAATCATTGAGGAAGCGCCCCACGAAACGGGTGCCGACCTCATGGAGACCCTTGAGGTTCTGCGCGCCTACGAGATTATGGAGGAGTTGGACTCCGACATTCAGGCCGACCTTATTGGTGACATGCAATACGAAGATGCCGAAGCGATCTTGCAGCAAATGGATGCTGAAGACGCTGCGGATGTTCGCCGTCTCATCGACTATGACGGTGACACCGCTGGTGGCTTGATGATGGCCGAGGTCTTTGTATTTTCGGACACGCAAACCGTCGGGGCTGTCCTGCGTCAATTGGCCAGTGACGACAACGATGTGGACCGGTACCGCGGGCAACACCCTTACGTTTTGAACGCGGATTCCCAACCTATTGGCGTGGTATCTCTACGTGGCCTCTTGACGTCCAAACGGTCTGATCGTCTGACCGAAATCATGGTGCAGCCAATAACGGTTCCAGTCACCGCTAGTCTTTCTGAGCTTGAGGATATCTTTGACAAACATCCCTTCCTCGGAGTGCCCGTCATTGAAGAAGATGGAAAGCTCGTGGGCGTGGTTTCGCGCGCAGCTGTGAGCCAAGCTTTGCTCGAACGATCTGAATCCGAGACAATGAAATTGCAGGGTGTTGTTGGGGATGAGTTGCGCTCAATGCCGACGTGGTTGCGATCGAAGCGGCGTTTGGCGTGGCTCTCGGCCAATATCGTCCTCAATATCCTCGCGGCTTCTGTTATATCTGCTTATGAGGAAACCCTTACCGCCGTGATCGCCATCGCAATTTTTCTACCGATGGTCTCGGACATGTCAGGGTGTTCGGGAAATCAGGCGGTCGGTGTCAGTATGCGTGAGTTGAGCCTCGGTTTGGTCCGCCCCAAAGATGCCGCGCGAGTCTGGATGAAAGAAATCACCGTGGGTGTGATTAACGGTATTGCACTTGGTCTTCTCATTGGAATCGTGGCTTGGGTCTGGAAGGGCAATCCGGCTCTTGGCCTCGTCATTGGCCTCGCGCTTGCGCTTAACACCATGCTCGCCGTGTCGATTGGGGGCGTGGTCCCACTTTTGCTCAAACGCTTGGGACAAGACCCTGCTGCCGCAAGCGGCCCTTTGCTCACAACCGTGACCGATATGGCCGGTTTCTTCTTTGTTTTGAGTCTCGCATCACTCATGATGCCTTGGCTGATATAATTTAGCGCTGATTGAGAAAAACTATGCCTATGAAAAAAGCCCCTTTGGTTATCGGATGGATTGAGCATGTCTCGCTGCCTGAGCTTTCCCTGCCAAATATTCGGGCCAAAATAGATACCGGCGCGCGAACGTCCGCCCTGCATGCAACTGAGATAACTCCGTTTCAAAAGGACGGCGAACTCTGGGTGCGGTTTGTGGCTCAACTCCATGACGAAGCACCGAACGTCCGAGTGGAAACACCAATTTATGACATTCGCCATATTAAAAACACGGGTGGTATACCGGAAGAGCGCATCGTAATCCGTGCCGCACTCCATATTGCAGGACAATCTTGGCCGATTTCAGTATCTTTAACCGATCGAAGTAAAATGCGATTCCCAATGATCGTGGGTAGAACCGCGTTGAAAAAGCACAATATTGCCGTCCACACACACAGAACAAACTTAACAGCCAACTGACCTAACAGCGGCGCTCTTTAAGCGGAAGGACTACAAAATGAAAATCGCAATGATGGCTCGGAATCCAGACCTATATTCCCATAAACGCCTCAAAGAAGCTGCCGAAGAACGCGGACATGAGTTTCACATCATTAACACCCTGAGTTGTTACATGAACATCGCGTCTCGCCGTCCAGAAATGTACTACAACGGCGAAAAACTTGAGGGTTTTGACGCGGTCATTCCACGCATTGGGTCCTCGATTACGTTTTACGGCCTTGCCGTATTGCGCCAGTTCGAGATGATGGGCGTTTACCCTCTCAACGAAAGTGTCGCCATCGGGCGCTCACGCGACAAACTGCGCTCTATGCAACTTTTGGCCCGCGACGGCATTGGCCTTCCGGTGACAACATTCGCCCACGACCCCAAGCAAACCAAGGAAGTTCTGAAGCTCGCGGGCGGGGCGCCTGTGGTGATTAAATTGCTTGAAGGCACGCAAGGGATTGGCGTGGTTCTGGCTGATACAGATCGTTCCGCTATATCAGTTGTAGAAGCGTTTCGCGGCGCGAAGGTGAACATCCTTTTGCAAGAATTCATCAAGGAGTCCGGTGGCACCGATATCCGCGCGATCGTCGTCGGCGGCAAGGTAATTGCGGCGATGAAACGCACAGGCGCGGGCGACGATTTCCGCTCGAATCTGCATCGCGGTGGCTCGGCTAAGTTGATTAAACTGTCGCCTGAAGAACGTTTAACCGCGTCCCGTGCCGCCAAATCCATGGGTCTCAATGTCTGTGGCGTTGATATGCTGCGCGCCAACCACGGCCCCGTTGTGATGGAAGTAAACTCCTCTCCGGGCCTTGAGGGTGTAGAGAAAGCAACAGGTTTGGATGTGGCCGGAAAAATCATTGAATACATTGAAAAATCGGCAAAACCCTATGCGACCAAAACAAAAGGTAAGGGTTAATGCCAACGCGCAAAAGTTTTATAATTGCGGGGCAAGAAATTCTACCGGGCACCAGAAGAACCGTTGACCTACCCGTAAGCGTCATGTCCGATCACACACCCGTTTCAATGTCGGCGCACGTCATTCACGGAAAACTCAACGGACCTGTGGTATTCATTAGCGCGGGTGTGCACGGGGACGAAGTGATTGGCGTTGAGATTGTGCGCCGTCTGTTGCGGACGTCAAATGTGAAAACCTTGCGCGGCACATTGATTGTGGTTCCGATCGTAAATGCGTTCGGGTTCATAAATCATTCTAGATACTTGCCAGATCGGCGCGACTTGAATCGCTCGTTCCCTGGAAGCCCTAGCGGCTCCTTGGCGGCGCGGTTGGCCTATCTGTTTTTAACCGAAGTGGTCGCCCGAAGTGACCTTGGGATCGATCTACATTCAGCAGCAATACACCGCACCAATTTGCCACAGATCCGGATTTCCCCCGATGTGCCACGCACTGCGGAATTGGCCGAGGTTTTCGGTGCGCCTGTGATTTTACAGTCGCCTTTGCGGGAAGGTTCCATGCGGGGAGCGGCTAAGGCGCTTGGCAAGGATGTGCTCTTGTTTGAAGCGGGTGAAGGGCTCCGCTTTGACGAAATGTCAGTGCGGTCCGGTGTTGCGGGAATTTTACGAATTTTGCGCCACATGGGGATGATTTCGGCAAAGGGAGTGGCAAAACCCAAGGCGCCCTCGCAATACTGTGCATCTAGCAAATGGCTTCGAGCCCCCATGGGTGGGTTGTTGCGGAATTTCCGTGGCGATGGCGACGTTGTAAAAAAGGGTGAGGTCATCGCTTCTGTATCGGATCCGTTTGGGCAAGTGGATGAAGAAATTATTGCGCCCTTTAATGGCATCGTTATTGGACGAGCTGTTATGCCAATCGTCAACGAAGGGGACGCTGTTTTTCACTTGGCGCGCGTGACGTCGGTTGCAAAGACAACCGAAAACGTTGAGGATTTGAGCGAGCAACTCGCGGATGATCCTCTCTTTGATGAGGACGAAATTATTTAGCGGATTTTGAGTCGCACCAATCTTTGCCGAAGCCATTTTGAAAGGGCCCTTGATGTTGAAGACGAGCCCCAAACCCATATGTGCCTTTAATGTGTCCTCTGAGGGGGGGTGCGAGCGCATTGTGGCTCCGCTCGGCCCCAAGATTGAACTTCCTGCGACGGGATATCTTTGGCTACATTTTGACTTGAATGATGCCAATTTGGAGGCTTGGATTGAACAGGTCCTCCCACGCACAGCCGCAAGAGCATTGCTTCAGCCAGAAACACGTCCACGGTGCGACCGATTGGAGGATGGGATGATCCTTACGTTGCGTGGCGTAAACCTCAATCCCGGCGCGGACCCAAATGACATGGTTTCCGTACGATTGTGGATTCAGGAGGGTCTTATTGTAAGCGCACGCGCCCGAAAAATATGGGCTGTCGATGCTATTCGTCAGAAAATGGAGACTGGGGTCGGGCCAGAAAATATTGGCGCATTTCTCGCTGAATTGACATATGGCCTTACCAAACGCATAGAGAAAGTGTCGTTGGATTTAGTAGAAGGCACTGATGCGGTTGAAGATAGCGCAATGAGCCAAGTACAACGCGTAAGCGGTGAGCTTTCAGCGTTGCGTCACAGCGTCATAAAAATAAGACGATTCGTCCGCCCACAAACCGAGGCAATCGCTGATTTATCGAGCGGCTCAACTTGGACTTTCGAACCCCACCAGCGCGACGTCCTCAAGGAAGTTGCAAACCGTGCCGTCCGCACGATGGAAGAACTTGATGCGACATCAGATCGCTTGCACGTCATTCAAGAGCATTTAGACATGCTCCACGCAACAACCCTAGGTCGGAACAGTTATGTGTTGTCTGTCGTTGCTGCAATATTCCTCCCGCTAGGGTTTTTAACAGGCCTGTTCGGGATCAATGTTGGCGGAATGCCAGGGCTTGATTCGAGGTATGGCTTTTTGGCGGTAACGGGCGGATCAGCATTTCTCGGCCTCGTGCTCTATGCAGTTTTTAGGCGCTTAAAGTGGCTCTGAACCAAAAAGAGTTCTGTTCAAACGGTAATGCCGGTGAGTGTTTCCGCGGGCGCCGCGTCCGAAACCGAATTTCATTTGAGCGCTGAAAGAGTTGGATTTCCAAACCCATATTCGGCTATATTTCCTTTTTGCGGGCACCTTGAAACTGAAAGCCCTGCACATTTTTAAAGTGGGTCTCGGTGGTTAGGACAACAAAAGAGACACCTCTTAGGATCGACAACCGAACCGCGCGCAGGCTTTGGCTGCATTCTCAGGGGCTGGGCAAAGCTCCGACGGGGCCACTTGATGCGCTTGGCATCATCCGCAAAATGGGTTTTGTGCAATTAGATTCAATCCAAATTGTTTCACGCGCCCACCACCATATATTATGGAGTCGCAACCAGAAATACCGCGAGCATTTGTTGGACGAGATGTTGGCAAAACATCGAAGCGTTTTTGAGCATTTCACCCATGACGCTTCGATAATTCCAATGGAATTTCTTCCCATGTGGCGCCGTCAGTTCCGCCGCAAACGAGAATATCTGGATAAATCCAGCTGGTTCAATGGATTGCCCAACACGATTGCGCGGAAAGCTATCAAATCACGTATCGCTGCCGAAGGCCCGCTTTCTACCCACGCATTTGACACGAAGATCACTGGCCCAAAGAAAATGTGGTCACGCCCGCCGCATAAGTTGGCATTGGATTATATGTGGTACACTGGCGAACTTGCCACGTCCCACCGCGTTAACTTTACCAAATATTACGATCTGGCGGAGCGGATTTACCCCGAGCCGACCACAGCACCGCATCTGTCGGACCAACAACAAATTGATTGGCTTTGCCATGCGGCACTTGACCGAATGGGATTTGGTACGATTGCCGAGGTACAAAAATTTTGGGAAGCCGTGGATAGAACCGAAGTCCGCAACTGGGTCGAGGCGAAAAGCGATGTGCGGCGGGTTGACATCGTGACCGCGCAAGGAACGCTCCTCGAAGCTCTTGCTCCGGCGGACATAGAGGAGCGCATAGCGAATCTTAAGCCACCTACATCACGGTTGCGGATATTGAATCCATTTGATCCAGTGATCCGCGACCGGAACCGATTGAGTCGACTTTTTGGTTTTGAGTACCGAGTGGAAATGTTCGTACCCGCCGCAAAACGTATTTGGGGCTATTATGTATTCCCGGTTTTGGAGGGTGACCGTTTTGTTGGGCGGATCGAATTGAAGGCCGATCGCAAAAATCTGGTGCTACACGTCCTTAATTTTTGGCCGGAGTCCGGCACTAATTGGCCATCGAGCAGAAGAGAGAAACTCGAAGCCGAATTGGATCGTTTAGCACGTTTCGTCGGAACGCATTCGGTTTCATGGAGCTAAGTAGCCCTTCGGGCGAAACACCAATTCACATGCAGTAATTCAGTTCAAGTTTTTAAAGCAAAACTAACCACGCTCCAGTTTCTTGGTTTTGCCCGCGAGATTAAGCCGCAGGAGCGACTGGCCCTTCATAGGGAGCTGAGTGGCAAGAGGCGAAAGCTGTAGTCTCGGTCGGAGAAAACTCCAAGTCGCGGACAATTATCCAAAGGACTCCTGCCGAACAACATCCGTTATTAGGACGTCCGAAACCGAATTGCCTAGTGCTTTGCGAGCAGACTCCAGAAGGGCATTTTGCAAAATCATCATATTGTTGCTGCTCGTAAATGAACCTTCAAAGCCTCCAGCATTTGCGTGATCGAAAAGAACAAGAAGGAATGCGTTCCTTAGCTTGGGTTCGAGTGCAAATACAGCTTGGCTGTACCCTGAAACCACCTCCAAATTTAGAGCAAGTACAACCAAAGCTTTTACCCTCCCATCCTCTACGATGGGGATTACGAATTGGTTGCTCAACTTCACATATTCATGAGTTGACGAATCCATTTCGTCAGCAGGAATTGGTGCTGCGTCAGCAACCTCAAGGCCGGAAGAGTCGTGCAAATCAGGTTCACACACGATACTTGGCTCCTCTGGCTCTTGCTTAATCGCGACACCGGCGCCAATACCGGCACAGATACCTATTACAGCCATAAGAATAGGTAGTATTTTCTTCATCTGGAGCTTTCTAGATTAGAATGGAAGAATAATATCATTGATTTGCTGACCGTAAGATGGCTGTTGAACCTGGGTAATCTGCCCGCGGCCGCCATATGAAATCCGAGCCGAGGCAATCTTGTCATACGTGATTTGATTTTGGCGTGAAATGTCTTCTGGTCGCACATATCCTGAAACCAACAGCTCTCTTATTTCAAAGTTTACACGGACTTCTTGGGAGCCTTTGATAGCAAAAACCCCATTTTGGAGAACATCAACGACTGTCGCTGCCACCTTCAACGTAAGCTTTTCATTTCTTCGAACGGAACCACTGCCTTGGTGGGATGTAGACGAATTTGTTTCAACAGCATCGGCCATTGAAGCCCCAGGAGGAAGCATTTCATCAAGGCGCTGTGGAATTCCAAAAAACTGAGGAATTCCCATCGATGTATTGCCGGTTCGGTCTCGAGAGGAGGTGTTCGAAATTTCGGCTTTTTCATCGATTTCGATGACGACGGTCAAGATGTCCCCACGGCGCAGCGCTCTGCGATCGCTAAAAAGCGACTGATCTTCTCCACTCCACAATGAGGCCGCATCTTTCCTGCTCGTTGGTTCAAGCGAAACGGGAAAACCGGGTGACATCATCGACGAATATTCAAGCGAGCCTCTGGTTTCCGTAAATTCGGGCGCTTGCCCTACTTCACTCAACGACTGACAGCCGAACAAAAAAGCGACGGATAGAAAAGCAATCGAGATTTTCTTCATTTTTTTTCCTCTATTTTGTGACGAGAATTGAGCCATCATCTTGAACAGTCCCTGAAATTGTTGTGCGTGAGTCTAGATTCATAAAGCGGAGCACATCCCCTGCCGACCCGCGTCCCAATGCACGTGCTTCGACTGATATGTTCAGGACGCCGTTGGAATAGGCGAGTTTGACGATTTGATTGCGCTCAACGAGTGCAGGCGCGCCGATGTCGTTCCTTCGAATTGGTCGGCCAGCGTAAATTGCCACGCGAGCTTCTTGTCCGATGACCTCTTCCAAAAGCGTTAGCGCGCCAAGGGTATTGCCGTCTTTTATTGCTACATCTGCGGGCGAGATGATTGTGTGACTTGGGATCGTTCGAGCCGCCACAAGGGTTTCTCCATACGATACGTTTGCGGCAGTCAGCGCGCATATGAACAATAGATACTTCATCATCGGATTTGCGTTGTTGCGCCGAGCATCTGATCTGCTGCGGTCAACACTTTCGCATTTAGCTCGTATCCTCTTTGAGCTTCGATCAATTCTGTGATCTCTCGAACGGCATCGACAGACGAATTCTCAAGATATCCTTGGCGCAGTGTTCCCAGACCGTTTTCACCGGGGGTACTGACAGTAGGAGCACCGGACGCGGCGGATTCTAGAAACAAGTTCGATCCAATTGCCTCAAGCCCTTTTGAGTTCGAAAACCCGGCGATGGACAATTGCCCCAGCAACTCGGGCTCTACTCGGTCGTTAAAATAGGCATAGGTCTCACCTTCGGCATTGATGGAAATACTGCGAGCGTCGGAGGGAATCGTGATTTCTGGAACGACGGGATACCCGTCTGATGTGACAATTAGGCCGTCAGCAGATCGCTTTAAACCGCCATCTCGCGTGAACGCCGACTGCCCTGAAGGGAGAGTCACTTCAATATAACCGAGACCCTCAATCGCGAGATCAAGGTCACCGCCTGTCGCGCCTAAGCTACCTTGGGATAATTCAACCGTTACGGACGATGGACGAACGCCAAGGCCGAGCTGCACCCCAGTTGGAACAATCGTTCCATCCGCGGCATTAATCGTTCCGGCCCGCGTCTGCTGTTGATAATGCAAGTCGGCGAACTCGGCTCGTCGAGCGTTATACCCCGTTGTGTTCATATTCGCGAGATTGTTCGAAATCGTTTCAACCCGCATTTGCTGGGCCGCCATTCCGGTGGCTGCTATTTGTAGCGCGCGCATGAAAAATCCTTTCTCATTTAACCAAGAGCCCTAATTACGGCACGGATGCGTTCATCTTCTTTCTCAAGAAACCCTTGCCCTTGCTCGTAAGCCCTTTGGACCTCAATCATTCGAGCGACTTCGCCGACTGGGTTCACATTCGAATCTTCGACAAAACCTTGCAGAATTGTCGGGTTCTCTACGGGTGTAACTTCGCCAGTAAATTCAAAACGGACACCGTTCTCACGGCGCAAATCGAATGGGTTTTCAGGCTGAAATAACCCGATCTGTGAGAGAGGTTGGCCATCCGCACTCAAGGTTCCGTCTGCGGAAACCTGCAAATCTGCGACCCCCGCGGGTACAAATATTGGAGCACCGCCAGCATCGAGAAGTCGATTACCATCATGCGTAACGAGATCACCTTCCCCGTTTGGGGTAAAAGCACCTGCTCGGGTCAGACGATTTCCGTCCGCAGTTTCAACCATAAAGAAGCCTTCACCTTCGATGGCGAAGTCGAATGTGCCGTTGGTTTGGCTCAATGAGCCTTGTCGTAAATCCGTGTTGGCCACCGAAGCTGTGGCCATTGAGAGACTGGGGTCATCGCGGCCCAAGGCCTTCACATGCTCTGCGAAAATGACCCCTTCTTTACGAAATCCCGTTGTGGCCAAATTGGCTAAGTTATTGGCGACAGTTTGCATTTCGCGCTGCAAGCCTGATTGACGGGTGAGGGTGGTATAACTTGCATTATCCATGCGCTATACCCCCACGATCAAAGGGACAATTTGGTCCGTAAAAAACGCAACCAATGTCTCCGTCATGAAGCCCATGGTCATCCAAAACACAATCAAAATGGCCGCCAATTTAGGGACGAAAGTGAGCGTCATTTCTTGAACTGACGTCAAAGCTTGAAACAACCCAACCGCAACGCCGGCAACAAGGGCGACGGTTAAAATGGGGGTGGAGACTAAAACTGCAATCCACAGGGCCTGCCGAAGGGTGTCGTAAAAAACGATGTCATCCATAATTTACACTGGCATCCGTAAAATTTCTAAATACGCTTCGACAACCTTGTCGCGAACCGTCACTGCCGTTTCCACAGCAAGCTCAGTTTGCGCCAGAGCCTGCACAAGGGCATTGGGATCGGCGCCACCAATCATTGCTGCTTTCGCTTGATTCTCGCCGTTGGCGAGCGTGCTGGCAAAATCCTGAGCAACTTTAGCGAAGGCCTCCCCGCCGCCCGCGTCAGGCTTCGGCGCTGTCGCGGGTCTGGTTGCTGCGTATTGTTGGGCAGCTATTGAGGATTTGAAATCCATTCTGATCTCCTCTAACGGCGAAGGAGTTCGAGCAGAGCAGACGACATTTGTCGCGCCTGATCGAACATTTTGAGATTCGCCTCGTAGCTGCGCTGCGCTTCGCGCGCGTCAGCAATTTCGACCACTAGATCGACATTCGATCCATCATAGTGACCGGTTTCATCCGCCAAGGGGTTTGCGGGGTCAAACATCCGTTTCAATTCAGAACGGTCCAGCTTTACATCGCCGGCTTTGACCTCCCCTGTGCGGAGCCCTTCGGAAATCACCTCTTCAAAAGAGGCCGTTTTACGATGATAGCCGGGGGTGTCGGTATTCGCGATATTCTCGGAAACGTGGCGAAGCCGTGTGGCTTGGGCCTGCATACCGCTCGCGGATAGCGCGAGAGTTTTCATTAAATCACTCATTCTTGGAATCTCCCTTTTAACGGATGCTTGTTCGCAGAATATTCAGCGAAGATTTGTAGATTGAAATTGCGGTATCAAATTGATGCCGTGTCTCGCTGGCCCGCATAAGTTCCGTTTCTAAGGAAACAGAGTTGCCGTTAGGGGACAGCGCGCCGCGCGTTGTGTCGGTTACAATGGTAGGTGTGAAGCCTCGGTCGGCCTCTGTAAGATGGCCTTCACGAGATGCTCGCAAAGGTTTCTCATTGGTGCCCTCATAGGCATCCGAAAAGGCGACAACATCACGGGCTTTGTACCCGGGCGTATCTGCATTGGCCACGTTCTGGGCGATTGTCGCCTGACGGGTACTTGCGTGCGATGCCATCGCTTGCGACATGCGCATAATATCTAGTTTATCAAACATCGGGGCTTCTCCCTCGACCGGTTTCAACTAACTCTTAACCCTGATTCCTTTAAAAAGGGTTTAGTGATCAGAAGGAGCACAGAATGTCCGACTCGAAATTCAAAGAGTTGTCCGCAGGAATTAATGCGACTCCGCTAACACGTGCGATTGGGCGTGTGAGTGGTGTTTCACAGGGCACGGTCATCGTTCGAGGTCTTTCGGATAAGGCAAGTGTCGGGGATCAGGTCCAAGTTCAAAGTCGCGAGGGAAGACTTATCTCTGGCGACGTTTTGAATTTGTCCGTTGGCTCCATGACCGTATTACTCGACGGGACGACCGAAGGTGTCGTCATGGGGGATCGCGTCGCGCTTCTGGGCAAGAACTCAATTTTCCCGCACAATAATTGGATTGGCCGCGTTATCGACCCGTCAGGGATGCCGATGGATGGTCGCAAACTATCCAAAGGGGCACATGAGAAAGCCTTGAAGGCGCCGCCGCCAAACCCCACGCAAAGGCGCGCCATGGGAACGCGCCTAGAGACAGGCCTTGCTGTCTTCAACACACTCTTGCCCATTGTCCGTGGACAAAGATTAGGATTGTTCTCGGGGTCAGGAGTAGGCAAATCCACCCTTCTGTCAAAGCTCGCCAAAAACGTGCAGGCGGATGTTGTGGTGGTGGCCCTCATCGGAGAACGAGGACGAGAAGTTCGCGAATTTGTGGATACAGTTTTGGGACCTGAAGGCATGAAGCGTGCCGTGGTTATTGCCGCCACGTCCGATCAATCCCCCCTTGTACGAAGGAGGTGCGCGTTTACCGCGATGGCCGTTGCCGAATTTTTTCGGGACCAAGGGCTGCATGTCCTGCTGCTCGCGGACTCCATCACAAGATTTGCCGAAGCGCACCGCGAAGTTGCTCTGTCATCCGGCGAGCAGGCCAACTTGCGCGGCTTCCCTCCGTCGACCTCTTCAATGATTATGGGTCTGTGCGAACGCGCGGGGCCAGGCGCGGGAACTTCTGGCGACATTACTGCAATTTTAACCGTGTTGGTCGCGGGATCGGATATGGAAGAGCCTATTGCGGATATTTTGCGTGGTGTATTGGATGGGCATATCGTCTTGGATCGCACCATTGCTGAAAGGGGAAGGTTTCCTGCAATTGACCTTCTAAGATCAGTTTCCAGAAGCCTCCCTCTGGCTGCATCTTATGAAGAAAATGAACTTATCAAGCGCAGCAGACAGCTTTTAGGGGCGTATGATCGTGCCGAAATGATGATTCAGGCGGGACTTTATTCTACCGGTTCTGATCCGCTCGTAGATGCCTCAATTAGAACTTGGCCAGGTTTGGACGCCTTTCTTGCGCAAGACGAGCCAAACAATGTGTCCTCAAGTTTTGAACGACTCGCTGCGATTTTGGCGATGGACACTGAAGAAGCCGGGTAAAAATTCATATAAACCCATAAATCTAAGCCGTTATTGCGCGTGAATCACGACCATCTGCAATAGCAACAATCGTGTGATCGCTTAAAAAGGAATATTTCTAAAGTAATTGAGAATAAGCAGTGAAGGGGGAGTGAATTTGGCCCACCACTCCCCCTTATCCAACAACGCCTGAGATAGAGAGCTTGCAGGACGCGTTGAACTTACTGTTAGCGATAACATAGCGCTCCATCGCGCCGTGGACAAGAGGGATTTTTGCGCTATGTTGGTTTACACAGAATTTAACAAGGTTTCAGCAATTGACCCAGCTCAGAATTCCGCCGAAGCGTACCTTAACTCTACGTGATGTTTCCGAGGCCTCGGGTGTGAGTGAAATGACCGTCTCACGGGTGCTGCGGAATCGGGGCGATGTTTCCGTAGACACCCGCGAGAAAGTTCAGGCCGCAGCAAAGCGCTTGGGGTATGTCCCCAACAAAATTGCCGGAGCACTCGCAAGCCAGCGCGTCAATTTGGTTGCCGTTATCATCCCCTCCCTTTCAAATATGGTGTTTCCAGAGGTGTTGACCGGCATTTCCGATGTTTTGGATGATACGCCTTTGCAACCTGTTGTGGGCGTTACCAACTATCGTCCTGAAAAAGAAGAATCCGTGCTGTATGAAATGCTCTCGTGGCGTCCTTCGGGCGTTATCATTGCTGGTCTAGAGCACACAGAAGCCTCCAAAGCCATGATGCGAAATGCGGGCATTCCCATCGTTGAAATAATGGATGTTGACGGTGAACCAATCGACGCCATGGTTGGGATTTCGCACCGTCGCGCGGGTCGCAAAATGGCCCAAGCGATCATCAAGCAAGGCTACAAACGCATCGGTTTCATGGGCACAAAAATGCCACTGGATCACCGTGCGCGCAAACGCTTTGAAGGGTTCACGGAAGCTCTGGCAAAAGAAGGGCTAGAGGTTGCCGATCAAGAGTTTTACTCGGGGGGCTCTGCCTTGCGTAAGGGGCGCGAGATGACAGAAGCTATGCTCAAACGTACCCCAGATCTGGATTTTCTCTATTATTCCAACGATATGATCGGCGCTGGTGGGTTATTGTATTGTTTGGACCAAGGCATAAAAGTCCCGCAAACGATTGGTCTTGCGGGATTTAATGGTGTCGAACTCTTGGAAGGGCTGCCGCGCATGTTGGCGTCAATGGGGTCGGAGCGAAATGAAATCGGACGCCTTGCCGCCCAAATTATCGCTCGCCGTGCGGCCGGTGCAGAAGCCAGCCCAGATGATTCAATTGAACTCTCGCCAAAGCTCCAATTCGGTGACACGCTCAAGCGTAGAAACAGCTAGGCACACACCATTAATCGCGGAGAAACCGCACCTACTTGAGTTTTGAAAGCACCCGCGAACTGGCGTACCCATCGGGTATCATCCCAACACTCGCTTGAAAGGCTTTGATCGCTGCGATTGTATTCGGACCAATAATACCGTCCGTTCCCAGCGTATCGAAACCCGCCTGCGTCAGCCGTTCCTGCATTTGTATCTTCTCGATAAATCGAAGCGCCTGATCCTCTCGGGGCCAATCCGCCTGAATCTCCGCCCCCCCGCAATCCGGTCGGCCAAATGTCCGACCCCAATGACATAGGCATCTGCGGTATTATAACGCTCGATCACATGGAAATTGTTGAAAATAATGAAGGCCGCCCCCTGTGCACCAGCAGGGAGGAGCACTGAAGACGGGCCATAATTCGGAACGATTTTTCCTTTGGTATCCCGCACGCCCATTTGTGCCCAAACAGTCGCGGGCTTTTTGACGCGTTCGCTCGACAGGAGGAAATCAAAACCTTTCGGCAGGATAACCTCAACACCCCACGGCTGTCCAAATGTCCAACCATAGCCTTTCAAATAGGCCGCCGTGGAAGCCAGCGCATCGGTGGGGTTGTCCCCCCAAATATCGCGCTTGCCATCGCCTGTGAAATCAACGGCATAGGACAAGTACGAAGAGGGCATAAACTGTGTATGCCCCATGGCTCCGGCCCATGAACCCGTCATATTCGCAGGTGCCACATCGCCGGATTGAATGATTTTCAACGCATCAATGAGTTGCGCCTCAAAAAAATCTCCGCGCCGACCATCATAGGAAAGGGTCACGAGGGACTCGATGATCGGGACATTTCCTCGGAAAGTTCCATACGCACTTTCGAGCCCCCAAATGGCCGCCACAATCTCCTTTTCCACGCCGAACTTGGCTTCAATTTGCGAAAGGATGCGGTCGTTTTCAGCGAGAGCTTTCTTCCCGTTCGTGACACGCGCATCTGAGGTTGCACTGTCCAAATATTCCCAGATTTGTTTGGTAAATTCGGATTGGTTACGGTCTTTTTTAACAACATCGGGATTGTAAGAAATCCCCGCCAAACTGGCGTCTAACACGCTGGTCGAAATACCCGCCGACTGTGCCCTCTTGCGAAACTCCACGAGCCACGCGTTAAAACCCTCGGCGCCCTGTGGTGCAGTCATTTGAACGTCTCCTAAAACGGGCGTGGGTTGTGCAATATCATTGGTTGCCATTCCCAGCGTTGGAAAAAGCATAACGATCCACAAAGCCGATATAAACATGAAGCGCATTCGATACCCCGCGATTTTTGGCTTAGATTAGCAAATAGAAACACCGTGTGAAATGGGTTTATCGCGTCTATTTCTTTGCGCGTTTGCGGGCCACCTTGCGGTTCATCTTGGCATTTTTGGCGCGCGCTTGGCCAACACGTCGGCCTTTATGGCTTTTTCCACCGCGTGAACCACCGCCTTTAGGCAACGCCTTGCCGTCCAATTCCAGCAACTCAAGAGTGATGCCACCAGTAACGGGCGTGGCCTCCGCCAATCGCACGAGGGCGCGTTGGCCCAACGAAATTTTGAGGCCCGAATGCTCGCCTGTCAAAGTACTGGCTTCTGGATCGTGCACAAAATATTCGCGCCCAATCGTGGCCACAGGTACAAGCCCGTCCGCACCGGTTTCGTCCAGCTTAATGAACGCGCCAAACCTTGCGATTCCTGCAACTCGCCCCTGAAACTCATCCCCTACGCGCTCCGAAAGATAGCTCGCAAGATACCGATCCGTTGTGTCGCGTTCGGCAACCATACTACGCCGTTCGGTATCCGAAATTTGTTTTGCTGTATCGTCCAATTGTGCGACATCTTCGGGGGAAAGCCCGTCTTTGCCCCACCCATGCGCCGCAATCAAAGCACGGTGCACAATGAGATCCGCATAACGGCGAATGGGCGACGTGAAATGCCCATAGTTTTTCAAAGCGAGCCCAAAATGCGAAAAGTTTTCAGGGCTGTAGTAGGCCTGTGTCATCGAACGAAGGGTCGAAATATTGATCAACTCATCATGTTCTGTCTTTGCGGCTTGTGCCAAGAGTTGGTTCAAATGGCGGGTTTTAAGCACCTGCCCTTTTGCCAAAGCAAGGCCCGCAGAGATGGCGGTTTCGCGCAAGGCCTCTAGCTTTTCAACGCTTGGTTCCTCGTGCACCCGAAAGAGAAGCGGCTGTTCTTTCTCGATCAAAGTTTCGGCGGCAGCAACATTTGCCAACACCATAAACTCTTCTATCAGGCGGTGGGCATCAAGGCGATCACGGAACGAAATAGAGGTGACTTTGCCCTCGTCCGAAAGCTCAATACGCCGTTCGGGAAGGTTCAATTCAAGGGGCTGGCGCCGCTCGCGAGCCTTAACCAAAACGTCGTAGGCCGCATAAAGAGGGCGAATAACCTCATCCAATAGGGGCGCGCATTTTTCGTTTACATCGCCATCCATCGCCGACTGAACATCCGTGTAAGCCAGCGAAGCATGAGACTTCATCATCGCCCGATGGAACGTGTGGCTAAGTTTATTGCCGTCTTTATCCAAGACCATACGCACCGCGATACAGGCGCGTTCAACCCCCTCGTGTAACGAACAAAGGTCGCCAGAAAGCCGGTCAGGAAGCATGGGTACTACACGATCGGGAAAATAACTTGAGTTGCCGCGCTTGCGCGCTTCGCGATCCAGTGCACTGCCTGGCGTCACATAAAACGCAACATCGGCAATCGCGACCCACACGATATGACCGTTGGGATTAGTGGCATCATCATCCGCTTGTGCAAAACACGCGTCATCATGATCCCGCGCGTCTGGCGGATCAATTGTCACCAGCGGCATCTCGCGCAGGTCAAGACGTTTGCCCAAACTTGCGGGCTTGGCTTTGTCCGCTTGCGCAATCACTTCGTCGGGAAAGCTGTCGGGAATTCCGTGCTGATGAATAGCGATGAGGGAAACCGCCTTGGGGGAAGAAGGATCGCCAAGCCGCGCCACGATTTTCGCACGAGGCAAACCCATGCGCGATTTCGGGCCAACTTGCTGTGCTTCAACCAGTTCACCATCGCGCGCCTCAAGGGTTGCGCCCGCAGCAATCTGCCACTCTTTATCGCTACCTTTATCAATGGGAACCAGCCGCCCACCTTCGTGGCCGGTGCGGAAAATACCGACGAGTTTGAGTGGATTAGACCCTATTTGACGGATCAAGCGCCCTTCATAGCCATGCTCTTCATTCTCTAGTTTCCGAAGGCGCGCCAAAATGCGATTGCCAGCACCAAGCGCTGGATCGCCATCCTTATCGACAATAAGAATTGTCGGTTCCTCCCCCTGCCCTTGCCATTCCAATGGCCGTGCAAGGAGGTCTCCGTCACTATTTGGTCCCACAATTTCCAACATGCTGACAGGCGGCAAGCTCTCCGGATCGCCATAACTGCGTTGGCGTTTTTGCAAATCCCCATCGGCCTCAAGCTCACGCAACATGCGCTTAAGGTCGATCCGCGCCGCACCTTTAAGGCCAAATGCCTTCGCAATATCGCGCTTGTTGGTTTTTGTCGGATTCTCGGAAATCCAATTCAGGATCTCTTGTTTTGAAGGAATATGTACCATTCGATTGCCCTATCACGAGGCGTTAACCCCGTCCATGCTCTGGTTATTCGGCCAAGAGTTCTAGGTCCGAAACTGTATCCACATCTTGTAACACGGAAATTTCGGCGATGGACAGGCCCGATAGACTGGCGCGCGAATCTGCGAGGGCGGTTTCCGACGACCAGCGCACGTCCCGAAAAATCGTTGTTGGCAACGCGGTCACGCGTTTCATGCCGACGAGCCAATACCCGCCATCGGGTGCCGGACCAAAAACCGCCTGATGATTGCCCAGCGCGGCAAACGCTTCGGTAATATGACGTTTTTGAATGCCCGGAATATCCCCACCAATAATGAGTACTGGCCCTGCAGGTAGGTCGCGAAAAACCCGCGCCATTCGATCGCCAAGATTGCCCTGCCCCTGCGAAATACGGGGAAGATGCGCCGGCC
The DNA here is from genome assembly GCF_000812665.2 of Falsihalocynthiibacter arcticus. Taxonomy (GTDB): domain Bacteria; phylum Pseudomonadota; class Alphaproteobacteria; order Rhodobacterales; family Rhodobacteraceae; genus Falsihalocynthiibacter; species Falsihalocynthiibacter arcticus. The sequence goes on along the minus strand of NZ_CP014327.1, from coordinate 1,352,916 downwards.
AAACGCGGCTTTTGAGACCCTCAATATCGGGAGAAACGGCGAGGATTAAATCCCACTTTGGGTCTTCTAAGCGCCGCAGTAAACTGCGCACTTGATGACGAAACCACCATGCGGCCCCAACCATTCCCATATCCGCACCTAAGCGCGTTTTTACACGGCCTGCATGAGGGACCTTTAGCATCACGACGAGTTGCTTCTTCACAAAAGGCGTTCCATATCTCGGTGTGGAATCCCCGCATCGTCATACTCAGGACCATAGGGTAAAAAGCCGAGTTTTTCATAGAAACCAAGCGCTTGAACTTGGGCCGAGAGATAGGCTCGACGCACGCCTTCAAGTGTGGAAAAATGCGTAAGCCCTGCTGTAATTAGTGCCGCACCAAGGCCCGTTCCACGATGTGATTTCACCACACAAACGCGCCCAATCCTGCCAGTATCTCCTAAAAGAAGAAGCCGAGCCGTTCCGACAGGCACATTTTCATCGACGGCCAAAAGATGCACGGCGTCATCATCATAGGCATCGATTTCCTCTTCGACAGGGATGCCTTGTTCCCCTACAAAAACTTCCATGCGCAAACCAATGCATGTTGCCACGTCTTCCGTTACCTCTATGGCGACGGTCATTGAAAATACTCCGACAGAATCCGTGCGTAAATACTTTTGAGTTGTTCGATATGGGCGACCTCCACACGCTCGTCAACTTGGTGCATCGTTTTGCCGACGAGGCCGAATTCAACAACAGGGCAATGGTTTTTCACAAACCGCGCGTCTGATGTTCCTCCGGTGGTGGAGGCCACAGGAACCACGCCCGTGACAGCAGTCACCGCTTTAGAAATCATCGCGGACAGTTCGCCTGGAGGGGTCACAAAACTTTCGCCAGAAACCTTGATCACAACATCGATTTCGACGTTCATTTCCTCGGAAACTTTTGCCACCTCTTGGTGCAACCAAGCGCTTAAGCTCTCGCCTGAATGTGTGTCATTGAAGCGGATGTTCACCGTGCCTTTGCAAACCGCAGGGATAACATTGTTCGCAGGATTGCCGGTATCAATCGTCGTAATTGCCAAGGTCGACGCATCGAAATGATCGGTGCCCGCATCCAACTCATGGCTCGCCAAGCGATCCATCAGGCGGGCCAAAGCTGGCAATGGGTTTTTGGCGCGGTGCGGATAGGCCGAATGCCCTTGAACACCCTTGGCTGTAAAAAAGGCTGTCATGCTCCCACGGCGGCCAATTTTCATCATTTCTCCCATGGTATCGGGACAGGTTGGCTCCCCAACAAGGCAAACCGACATCGCTTCGCCAGCCTGCTGCATATAATCGAGAAGCGCCGTCGTGCCATCAAGCGCATCGCCTTCTTCGTCGCCCGTGATTGTCAGGATAATTGCTCCGCTAGGCGGAGTCGTTTTCACAAAATCAATCGCCGCAGCCACAAAGGCCGCAACCCCCGATTTCATATCTGTAGCCCCGCGCCCAAAGAGCCATCCATCGCGGATTTCTCCGCCAAATGGGTCCACCGTCCAAGCTGCCAGATCCCCAACAGGAACAACATCTGTGTGCCCATTGAAGCCAAACGTTTGGTTGGCACCACGCCGTCCCCAACGTGCAAAAAGGTTGCTGACCCCTGCCCGATCCACGCGCGTGCATTCAAATCCAGCCTCGCTCAAAAGCGTCTCAAGCAACACAAGCGCACCACCCTCAACTGGGGTAACTGACGGGCAACGAATAAGCTCGGCGGTGAGGGAAACGGCGTCGATGGGGGGCATTACATTCTCCTTTTTGCGATCATTCGGTACCTGCTCGTTTGCGCCTTCGCAAGCCTGATGCCCGATCGAGAGAGAGGAACTTGTTGCATCTGGGGAACAGAAATCTGGGTAACTATCGGAAAGAAGGCAGAATTAGGTTAACACAGCAGCAAAAATCTGCTTCTGTAAAATCAATAATAATTGACCCGAGGCAGGGCAAACGCGGACCTAAAATGGTCCACTTCGAGCAGTAAGTAGTAAAACAGTTTTAAGATAGGCGGAGCAGTCCGTCACGGCGTTTGCGCTGTTTCCAATGATTGGGGACAGGCATGGTAGCAGCATCAGAACTCGCAATTAACACCAATGCGAGCGCGATACAGATGGCTGAAGAAATTTTCGGCGACGGCGTAACTGTCGTTGGCGCAAGCTATTCTGGCGACTCTCGTTCCTCAGGCATTTATACTGGGGGCGACGCGACCGCCGACGGCGTAACCCCTTCTGATACAGGCGTTATACTTTCGACTGGACGAGCAAGCGGGATAACGCGCTCCTCCGGAAACGCCAACCAATCCAGCAATTACACCTCGTCTAGTGATGGGGAAAACGGCAACGACGACTTTGATGATCTCGCAGGTGCACGGACCTATGACGCGAGCTATATGAACATCGACTTTATCCCGACAACGGACACCCTCACGATGCAATTCGTGTTCGCCTCGGATGAATTTCCCGAATATTCCAACTCAATCTACAACGATGCAATCGGAGTTTGGATCAACGGCGACGTTGCGCCAACGGTTATCGGGGACGCAAACGCCACGGTAAATACCGTCAATCAAGCCAATAATATTAACCTTTTCACCAGCAACGTCAGCAGCGAATACAATACAGAAATGGATGGCTTTACTGTCACCCTAACCCTAACGATGACCGTTATCCCTGGGGAGGTTAACTCGATTCAGATAGGCATCGCCGATGTTTCGGATAGCCAGTATGACTCGTCAATCTTGATCGCGGGAAATTCTGTTCAAACGGTATTGATTGCCCACCATGATGAAGTCGAAATGTACGTGGACGGATCGCGGAGAGTGGACGTCTTGGCAAACGACTACGATTCATCGGGTGGCGTCCTAACTGTCACCCACATCAATGGCCATGCGGTTTCCGCAGGCGATACAATCACGTTGGCCACTGGCCAAACGGTTACCCTGAATGCGGACTCAACCTTTTCGATCCTCGTTGATTCCGATCCGGAAACCATCAACTTCACCTACGGCATTCAAAACTCCGACGGCGTTACTGACACCGGCTATGTCACCGTTTCAACGATACCCTGCTTTGTCGCGGGGACCGGTATTCTTACGCCCCACGGCGAAGTTGCGGTCGAAACGCTCCTGCCCGGCGATCTTGTGGTCACCAACGACAACGGGGCACAACCTGTGCGCTGGATTGGCCGTCGTGTTGTGCCTGCCCTTGGGGTCATGGCCCCAATTCACATTCGCGCAAAAACCTTTGGCGACCACGAGGACCTCATGGTCTCACCTCAACACCGCGTTCTGGTTCGCGACAGTTTGGCAGAGCTTCTATTTGGCGATACTGAAGTTTTGGTTTCCGCCAAAGACCTTGTGAACGACCACTCCGTGACGCGCCTCGAAGGTGGTACCGTTGAATACGTGCACATCCTTTTTGACACGCATGAAGTTGTCTATTCAGCTGGTCTTGCAACCGAAAGCTTCCTTCCCGGACCGCAAATGGCTCAAAATTTTGAACGCGAAATCATAGATGAGATTTGCGCCATTTTCCCTGAAATAGACCCTAATACTGGCATCGGTTACAGCCCCTCCGCACGGCGCACATTGCGTGGTTTTGAAGCCCAGCTTCTGGTTAATGGCAAGGCGGCCGCTTAGAATGCGAAGGTCCTATTCCCACCGCGAGGCCCCCAAATGACTTGGCTCGCCCTTTGCGACTTCACCAATAGCGCCTTCATGGATCCCAAGCTTTCCAAGGGCGATCAGGGGACCAACAATGTGTTCGCCCGCACGTCCCCGCCAACTGGAATAGCGACTGGAAGTCTTATTGTTGAGGTCGAAATTAGCGCGGAACGCACGGGGCAAATCGTGCTCCTTGAATACTCCGCAGTCGGCGACTGGAACCAGAGATTTTCGCTTCGATTGGACCCTACGGGCCAAACTGTTCTGGAAATGGTTAACGGCCAGAATAGACAAACAATGTCGGTCGCAACGGGGACGTCAATGCGCGACCGCAGTATGCGCATCACCTACTCTTGGGACATGAAGCACCAACGTTCTCTCTTAACGATTGAGAACCTCCTCGAAGGGGTTCTAGTTCAGGCCGAGAAGCGCACAGCCATCGAATTCCCAATTCATATCGTCGAACGGCTAACCGTTTTGCGCCAAACAACCCGTGCGGATTCGGCGACCGTTTTTTTTGGCATATCGGACCGCGTGGAGCCCGTCGGGTTAGCCGCGACGATCGCCGCGGGTGCGCCCGTCATGACGCCGCGTGGTCCCAAAGCCATTGAAAGACTGCGGGTGGGCGATGAAATTCTCACGCGCGATAATGGGCCACAAATCGTGCGCTGGGTGGGGAGTAGACACGTACCAACCAAGGGTAGTTTTCAGCCCTTGCGCCTGTCTGCTCCGTATTTTGGCCTCACGCATGATCTCCTTGTGGCACCAGAGCAGCGCCTCCTCGTTGGTGGCGCAGAGGTGGAATACTTGTTTGGCGAAGAGGAAATTTTGGTCGAAGCCCGCCATCTTGTGAATGGCCGCACAGCGTTTAAGGAATCGAGGTTCTCGGCTATCCAATACTATCAAGTGCTCTTGGATAACCACGAGGTGATTGATGTGTCTGGCGGGTCTCTCGAAAGCCTGTACACAGGATCAATTTGCGATGATCCCGAACTGTTGCAAACCACTCTTCTGGCCAAAATGCCCGCCGGAACATTGCCACGCCATCTAAACCTTGCCCGCCCGCTGTTGCGCTCATATGAAGCGCTAAGCCTGAGATCGGCGCTTATGGGCTAGTCGTAAAAAGGTGTTGATTGAACGACAATTACGCTGTTTTCTGCCTTCGCTCGGGCCATCAACGCGCGCTCATCGTCGGATATATCATGCCCTTCGGCAAGGCGCTCGTCAAGCGTGCCATAGCCCGACACATCCAGCGGTGCCATATCTGCCTGCTTCAAAATCGCGACGGTTTCGCGCACGGCTTCGGCCTCATCTACGCCACTCGCATAGATCATTAATGCGGCCCCCGTAGACTTTGCGGGCAAACCATCGTTATCGCTGCGTCCAACTTCGACGAGCAAAGTATAGACCTGTTGGCGGGAAGGCGTTTTTGGTTTTTTGGGCTGTGAGTCTTGTGTCATGCCTCCGCTTAACAATCGCAGCGCATGCGGTCAATCTTCTCCCTTTCAAATTTATAGTTCCGCGATTTGGCCTTGAGCACTTAAGCTCATCTTATCGATTTTCAGAAACGAACCAACACGGGGATCAGACATATGGCGGCCTATGTAATTTTCGACGTCGAAATCTCGGACATTGAACAATATCAGGTATTTATGAAGGGGGTTTCACCAGAACTTGAACGTGTTGGCGCAAAGTATCTGGCGCGGGGTGGCGATCTCAAAACCTATGAAGGCGATTGGCAGCCACGCAGGATTGTCTTGCTGGAGTTTCCGTCGCACAAAGCATGGGAAGAATTCTACTACGGCGAGACCTATCAAAACTTGAAACACATACGAGATGGGTGCAGTTCCGCGCGCTTGGTGAGTGTCGAAGGTATTGAATAAATTGTGCGGTGGCAGCCCAATAAATGGTCGCCACCGCTAATTCTCATTGAACCGTAAGGATCAATCGCGGAGCAATTCGTTGATGCCCGTTTTGGAACGCGTGCGCTCATCCACTGTTTTCACGATCACGGCGCAATAGAGGTTCACGCCATTTTTGCTTGGCAAGGAGCCTGAAACAACGACCGAGTAAGGGGGCACTTCGCCGTACATGATTTCGCCCGTTTCGCGGTCGACGATTTTGGTGGATTGGCCGATGAAAACCCCCATGCCAAGAACCGCGCCTTCGCGCACGATACAGCCTTCAACAACTTCCGAACGCGCGCCAATAAAGCAATTATCTTCGATGATTGTCGGACCTGCTTGCATGGGCTCAAGTACACCGCCGATGCCTACACCACCAGAAAGGTGCACGTTTTTGCCGATTTGCGCACAGGAGCCAACGGTGGCCCATGTATCAACCATGGTGCCTTCGCCGACGTGTGCCCCAAGATTTACAAACGATGGCATCAAAACCACGCCCGGCGCGATATAGGCAGATTTGCGCACAATCGCGTTTGGTACGGCGCGAAATCCAGCTGTTTTCCACTCGCTTTCACCCCACCCTAAAAACTTGCTATCAACTTTGTCCCACCAGCTTGCGCCTTGTGGACCGCCGGATTGTTCTTCCATGTCTTTGATGCGAAAGCCCAACAATACGGCCTTCTTGGCCCATTGATTGACGTGCCAATCGCCATTTTCTTGACGCTCTGCCACTCGTAATTTACCGCTATCTAGCGCATTCAATGTGTCTTCGATGGCATCGCGTTGCTCACCCTTTGTAGCGGGGGTGATCGTGTCGCGAGCTTCCCAAGCGGCTTCGATGGCGTTTTCTAATTGTGCGTTTGACATAGCGTTTTCGTCTTCCTGTATGGCGTTGGTTGGTCGAAGGATATAAACCTAGAAGGACAAACGCGCAATGCAGGTTAAAGGATACGGAACATGAATGAAGACAGCCGCCGCCACCCGTTTCGCGACAGCCATCAAGACCGCGAGCAATCGCACCACACGCCAGACACGCCGCAGTCGCTCTCGCCCTCGTATCGGTTGGCCTTTGACGACCATGATTTCATGTGCCGCGAAGAGCTTCGACCCGTTCGATTACAGCTTGAATTACTCAAACCCGAAATGATGCTAGATGAGCAGGGCATCGACTCCACCGTCGTCATGTTTGGCGGCGCGCGGATTCCAGAACCCGCCAAAAAACACACGGCGCGCACCAAAACGCTCGCCGATCTTTCGGAATTTTACGACGAAGCCCGCGAATTTGCGCGGATATTGACGTTGAAGTCTATGGAAACTGGGGGCCGCGATAATGTCGTGGTCACAGGCGGTGGTCCTGGTGTGATGGAAGCCGGAAACCGTGGTGCCGCTGATGCTGGCGGGCGCTCGATTGGCCTCAATATTGTTTTACCGTTTGAGCAAGCCCCCAACGAATATGTCACGCCCGAGCTTTGCTTCAACTTCCACTATTTCGGCATTCGCAAAATGCACTTCTTGATGCGTGCCAGCGCGATCGTGGTTTTCCCGGGTGGGTTTGGTACTCTGGATGAAACTTTTGAGGCCCTGACCCTCATTCAAACGGGACGCATGGAACCCGTCCCGTTCCTGTTGTTTGGCAAAGCGTTCTGGCAGAAAATCATCAATTGGGAAGCCCTTGCCGAGGCGGGAACTATTTCCGAGCAGGATTTAAAGCTGTTCCAGTTTGTGGATACGGCGGCAGAAGCCATCGAAGTTATGGAAGGCTGGGAAAAGACCGCGAAACGCAAGAGCGTTCCGGGGCGCTAGTTCCAAGTTAGGGCGGCCCTCAGGTCGCCCTATTTTCAGCTTAAACCAGCTTCTCTTGCGATCTGCTTTTTGTTTTTACGCACGCGTTCGGTTTCCGACTTCAACTGACCACAAGCGGCCATGATGTCTTCGCCACGGGGACGACGAATAGGCGATGAATATCCCGCGTTGTGAACAATATCCGCAAAGGCGTGAATGCGGTTGTTCGAGCTGCGTTCATAGGGGGCACCGGGCCATGGATTGAAGGGGATGAGATTGATTTTCGCAGGAATTCCCTCGATCAGCTTCATCAAACGATGGGCGTCTTCGTCGGAATCATTCACCCCTTTGAGCATCACATATTCAAAAGTAATGCGCTCGGAATTACTGACCTTGGGATAGGCCCGCAGCGCATCTAGCAAGGCTTCAATATTCCAGCGTTTGTTGATCGGCACCAAAACGTCGCGCACCTCATCGGTTGTCGCGTGGAAAGACACCGCAAGTTGGCAGCCAATTTCCTCGGCCGTGCGCCAAATTTCGGGAACCACTCCAGAAGTGGACAGCGTGATACGACGGCGCGACAGGGAAATACCCTCGGGATCCATCGCAATTTTCATCGCATCGCGCACGTTTTCAAAATTATAAAGCGGCTCGCCCATGCCCATCAAAACGAGGTTCGACAAAAGCCGTGCTTCAGGCGGGTTTGGCACGCCAAGTTTGGGCCATTCGCCCAAATCATCCCGCGCGACCAAGACTTGGCCAATAATTTCAGCGGGCGACAGATTGCGCACCAATTTTTGCGTGCCTGTATGACAGAACGTACAGGTCAGCGTGCAACCAACTTGCGAACTCACACAAAGGGTGCCGCGATTTTCCTCGGGAATATAAACGATCTCGACTTCATGGCCGCCCGCAATCCGCACGAGGTATTTGCGCGTTCCATCCTCGGAAACCTGCTTGGTCACAACTTCGGGTATCCGAATTTCACAGGTTGCCGCCAAAAGTTCGCGATAGTCTTTAGCGAGGTTACTCATCAGAGCAAAGTCACGCACGCCTTTTTGATAGATCCACTGCCAGACCTGACCGGCCCGCATTTTCGCCTGTTTTTCTTTGGTCCCGATGGCAATCAGCGCGTCCTGCAAAGCAGGTCGCGTTAAGCCTACAAGATTCACCTTCTCGCTCGGCGCGTCTTTGCGCGGCAAGGTCAGGATATCGGGTGTTACAGCTTTTGAGACAGGCACAATTGGATCGGTCATTTCACTCTCCAGACGGGGACGAAGGCGGGTCTATACAGGGAATCTATCGGAATGCCAAAGGATTCGCTCAAACGAGCGAATCCGCAATTACGTCCAGTTGTAAAATCCTCTCGATAATCTCGAGTTAGGAACCACACCGTTTTTCGGCTTCATCAATGGCCGCAGTAAATCCAAGCAGGCTAAACGTGTCTTGGGTTTGCGTTCCACGCGACGAGCGACCTGTCACAACAGCATCGGCACCGCGCTTCATGGCACCGATAATTTTCGCGTCATCCCCAGAGGTTGCGGGCCACGCGTTCTCTTTGGTGGTGAAAAAATCGAACGTGGTTTCGCCAACTTTGACAGTCACGATCGAGCCATCCGCGAAGGGATAGCCGCCCGTGAACGATATTTCCGAAGTTACCGCAGACCCCGGGCGATACGTTACATAAAGCAAAATGTCGCTTCTACGAACGGCCACATCCCGACCATCTTTGGTGTTTTTGGTGCTCTTAGGCGCGGACACGGCCCAACATTCGGTGGGGTCATCCTCAACAAACACACTCCAATCGGTGTTTGCCGCCACACGATTCGTGGATTCTTGGGCACCTGCACTTGTTCCAAAAGCAACACACGCAAGTAGTCCAAAAACAATGCCGTGTGTTTTTGTAAATAGTGATTTCATACTGTTCACAGCCTCCAGCTGTTTTGCCTCAATTTTCCAAGACTGTCGTCACTCTATAGGATGACTTTTGCACTGGTCCTGAGTTTTTATTCTCGATAAGCGTACTTTAGCGTAAAGCGAACGGATTTTAAAAGCCCCGTTGGCGGAAAATTGCTCAAAACTGCGCGCGCGACCAGATGACGGAATTCAAGGAAGCTAAATATGACATCCCCAATCCAAATGGCCGAACTCTGGCGCGGCGGAATTCTCGAATCTTATCACATGGGACACGCCGTGGTTTGCGACGAATCTGGTGCGATTGTGAATGCGTGGGGCGACCCTGAGCAGATCATTTTCCCGCGCAGTTCTTGCAAAATGATCCAAGCACTCCCCTTGATGGAAAGTGGCGCCGCCGAGGCCGCAAACCTTACCCAAGAACAACTCGCACTCTCCTGTGCCAGCCACCAAGGCGCCTCGATCCACACCACACGTGTTAAAAAGTGGTTGTCCGGTTTGGGCCTAAGTGACGATGATTTACGCTGTGGCCCGCAGCCGTCACAGGATGACGCCGAAAGAACACGTTTAATTCTGGAACATGAATCCCCCTGTCAGCTACACAACAATTGCTCAGGAAAACACGCGGGTTTCTTGACGTTGAACAAACATATCGGCGGGGATGCGGAATATATCGATCCAAACCATCCCGTCCAAACCTCAATTAAGACCGCTTTTGAAGAAGTTACAGGCGTGACCAGTCCCGGATATGGCATCGATGGATGCAGCGCACCAAATTACGCGACATCGGTTCACGGGTTAGCCCGCGCAATGGCGTTTTTCGCGACCGCACGCGAAGGCCAAGGCACGCGCGAAACAGCGGCAGCCAAACTTGTCACAGCCATGCGCACCTACCCTGAGCTTGTGGCGGGCGAAACCCGAGCCTGTACCGAATTGATGCGAGCGATGGACCATAAAGTCGCCGTAAAAACCGGCGCAGACGGTGTTTTTGTTGCCATTCTCCCAGAGCAGAAACTTGGGATCGCGCTAAAAATTACCGATGGTGCGACGCGGGCGAGTGAATGCGCCATTGCCGCGATTTTGGTGAAGCTTGGTGTGTTGGATGCCAACCACCCCGCCACGCTGAAGCGGATGAATGCGCCGCAGTTAAACAGGCGGGGCATTGAGGCGGCATGGATTCGGCCGGGCGCAGCTTTCGCTTAGAGTAAATCCCAAAGCAATTTGGCCGCCAGCGTCGCTGATGTGATAACCAAAAGGGGTTTTATGACGCGTGCTCCGATCTTCACCGCCAGCGCCGCGCCGCAGGTTGCGCCCGCAATTTGCGCCGCGCCCATGGCCAATCCGGTAAACCACCACGGCGTTGCCACCATGGAAAACGCCACGATTGCGCCGAGGTTTGAGGCGAAATTTAGCAACTTCGTATGCGCCGTTGCTTTAAGAATTCCGTAGCCTCCCAAAGTCACAAAGGCGATCATAAAAAACGATCCTGTCCCTGGCCCAAGCAACCCGTCATATGCCGCAACAAGCGGAATCATCGTGGCCGTAAAAACCGGAACCGACATACGCCTTGTGCGATCAAAATCATCCAGACCGGGCTTGAACGCAAAGAAAAGGGCGATGCCAACCATGAGGATAGGCAGGATAAAACGGATCAAGTAAACCGGTAGAAACGAGACCATGAACGCGCCCGCGGCAGAGGCGAAAAAGGCAATGATTGCTGGGAATATCTGCTCTCGCAGCGAGACTTGGCCCGCCCGCGCATAGGACAAGGCGGCGGTCGCTGCGCCAAATACGCCCTGCACTTTGTTGGTTGAAAGCGCCTCAATTGGCGAGGCTCCAGCAATCAATAGAACCGGCACTGTGATCAGGCCGCCGCCCCCTGCAATCGCATCGATAAACCCTGCAAAGAAACCCGCAAGGATCAGGAGCGCAAGGACCTCATAGGTGACTTCAAACATCTACAAAATCAGTTTTGGCATAGCCTTGGAGGTAAAGTAGCGCCGTCAAATCACCGTGGTTAATGCGAACATCACATTGGGCGGCAACCGTCGGTTTGGCATGCAGAGCAACCCCAGAACCCGCGCGGCCCAGCATCCCAAGATCGTTCGCACCATCCCCGACAGCAAGGACATCCGTTTCCGAAATCCCCAAACGGGTAGTGATTTGTTCAAGTGCGTCGACTTTTGCCTGCCGTCCAAGAATGGGTGTTCCCACCTCGCCACTAAGCTTTCCGTCCTTGATAATAAGGGTGTTCGCGCGATTTTCGTCGAACCCTAGCGTGGCCGCGACCTTGGCGGTAAAGGCGGTAAACCCACCCGAAACGAGGGCAGCATAAGCGCCGTTTGCCTTCATGGTTGCGAGAAGAACGGGGCCACCGGGCATCAAGGTAATGCGTGTTTCCAAAACCTGATCGATGACGGATTCGTCGAGTCCCTTGAGCAAGCCCACGCGCTCGCGCAAAGCGCCGTCAAAGTCCAACTCACCGTTCATTGCGCGCGCCGTAATGTCAGCAACACGCGGGCCAACGCCGGCTTCATCGGCCAATTCGTCGATGCATTCTTGCTCGATCATCGTGCTGTCCATATCGGCGAGCAGCATTCTCTTCACGCGATTTGCGCGCGGCTGCACGATCAAATCCACCCCCATGGACTGAAGGTTTTCCCAAACTTCCCATAGGTTTAGCGGCATATCCGCAACGACAAACTCCGCCGCTTCGCCAACAGAAAGCCAAATAGCATCGCCCCCACCCCAAGCATTTCGCAGGGATTCAACGGTCTCGCGGCTAAGCGTGGGAGAAGTGGGGCAGGTAAGGAGCGTGGCTATATACATGGAAGTTTCCGATAGTGGATATTGCGCGGTAAATTTGTGTGACTAACCGCGAATTAGCGCAATTTAGCGGCTTGCGCCAGTCATTGAAGCCCTCTATCTCGATCCGTGGGACACCCTTCCCCAACGAAGGGCTTATATCTGTGAGGATACCATCAATGGCTACCACGACTCCGGCAACGCGCCCGGCCAATCCGCGTTTCTCTTCTGGCCCATGTGCCAAACCTGCTTCCTGGACATTAAACGATCTCGCTGACGCGCCTTTGGGCCGCTCGCATCGTGCAGCTGTCGGCAAAGCAAAACTCAAGGCCGCGATCGAAAATACCCGCGAAATCCTTGGAATCCCTACAGATTATAAAATTGGCATTGTCCCCGCTTCGGATACTGGCGCGATGGAAATGGCGATGTGGTCCCTTTTGGGTGAACGTCCCGCAGAAATGGTTGCGTGGGAATCCTTCGGGGCTGGCTGGGTCACGGATGTCGTGAAACAGCTCAAAATCGAAGCCAATGTGCGCACCGCAGACTATGGCGAAATCGTCGATATGACCGCCGTTGATTACAACAAGGACGTTGTTTTCACATGGAATGGAACGACCTCTGGTGTGCGGATGCCCAACGGCGACGCAATCCCCGCGAACCGCGAAGGCCTGACCATTTGCGACGCCACTTCGGCGGCATTCGCGATGGACCTGCCATGGGATAAACTCGACGTTACAACCTTTAGCTGGCAGAAAGTGCTGGGCGGCGAAGCGGCGCACGGGATGTTGATCCTAAGCCCATGTGCCGTGGAACGCCTTGAAAACTATACACCTTCTTGGCCCCTGCCCAAGATTTTCCGCCTTACCAAAGGTGGCAAATTGATCGACGGCATCTTTAGCGGCGAAACAATTAACACGCCTTCGATGCTCTGTGTTGAAGATTATCTTGTGGCGCTGGAATGGTCCAAAAAACAAGGTGGCCTTAAGGGTTTGATCGCTCGTGCGGATGCAAATACTGCCGAGATTTCCAAGTTTGTCGAGACACATGACTGGATTGAATTCCTCGCGGCGGACCCTGCTATTCGCTCCACAACTTCGGTTTGCGTGAAGTTTACGGATGCGCGGATCAAGGATGGTGCGACTTTCGCTAAAGCCGTTGCAAAGCGCCTCGAGAACGAAGGTGTTGCGCTGGATATCGGTGCCTACCGCGATGCGCCGGCGGGTCTTCGGATCTGGTGTGGTGGCACGATTGAAGCCTCCGATGTTGCGGCGTTGATGCCGTGGCTCGACTGGGCGTTCAACGCCGAGATCGCCGCTCAATAATCTGTCTGAAGGTTGAAACTTTAAAGTTTTTAAACCTTCAGACACCCCCTTTTTAAATTTTTTAAACTTCTGAGGAGGCCACCATGGCACCTAAAGTTCTCGTTTCCGACAAACTCAGCGACGCTGCTGTTCAAATTTTCCGCGACCGTGGAATCGACGTAGATTTCGAACCCAACCTTGGCAAAGACAAGGACGCGCTGCTCGCGAAGATCAAAGACTATGACGGCTTGGCCATTCGCTCGGCAACCAAAGTTACCGAAAAAATCCTCGCTGCTGCCGACAACCTCAAAGTCATCGCGCGCGCTGGCATCGGGGTGGACAACGTTGATATCCCTGCGGCGTCCAAGAAAGGCGTGATCGTGATGAACACGCCGTTTGGCAACATGATCACAACCGCCGAACACGCAATTGCGATGATGTTTGCGGTGGCGCGTCAAATCCCAGAAGCTAGCGCCAGCACACATGCGGGCAAATGGGAAAAATCCAAATTTATGGGTGTTGAGCTTACGCATAAAACCCTCGGCGTGATCGGCGCGGGCAACATTGGTGGCATCGTTTGTGACCGGGCTGTTGGTCTGAAAATGAAAGTGATCGCTTATGATCCCTTCCTTTCGGAAGAGCGCGCGGCGAAACTTGGCGTTACCAAAGTAGAACTCGACGAATTGCTTGAGCGTTCCGATTTCATCACGCTGCACGTGCCTGCAACCGACGCGACACGCGGCATGATCAACGCCGAGACAATTGCGAAAATGAAAAAAGGTGTGCGCATTATCAACTGTGCGCGCGGCGGTCTGGTGATTGAAGCGGACCTTGCCGAAGCCCTCAAATCCGGCCATGTCGCGGGCGCGGCTTTCGACGTTTTCGAAGTTGAGCCAGCAACGGACAGCCCGTTGTTCAACCTTCCCAACGTGGTTTGCACGCCGCACCTTGGCGCGTCCACCACTGAAGCCCAAGAAAATGTCGCGGTGCAAGTTGCCGAGCAAATGTCCGACTACCTCCTCACTGGGGCCGTCACAAATGCACTCAACATGCCATCGGTTACCGCCGAAGAAGCCAAAATCATGGGCCCTTGGATCAAACTTGCCGAGCACCTTGGCGCGTTCATCGGCCAATTGACCGACGAACCCATCAAGGCCATCAACATCACCTATGATGGCACGGTTGCGGAAATGAACTTGGCCGCCCTCGAATGCGCCGCGATTGCGGGCATCATGCAGTCGACAAACCCAGACGTGAACATGGTTTCGGCACCGGTTATCGCCAAGGACCGTGGCATTAAAATCAGCAAAACCACGCAGGAAAAATCGGGTGCGTTTGATGCTTATATCAAGGTAACGATCGCCACGGCGAAACGGGAACGCTCGATTGCGGGAACTGTTTTCAACGACGGCAAGCCACGTTTCATCCAGATCAAAGGCATCAACATCGACGCCGAAGTCGGCGCCCACATGCTCTATACCACCAACAAAGATGTTCCGGGCATTATCGGGACATTGGGTGGCATCATGGGTGAAAACGGCGTCAATATCGCCAACTTCACTTTGGGTCGTGCAGATCAAGGCGGCGACGCGATTGCACTGTTGTATGTGGACGGAAAAGTATCAGACACCGTCCTGAAAAAACTCACGGATACGGGCTTGTTCCAATCCGTGAAGCCTTTGGAATTCGACGCTACCTAGGCCCACGGGTACTGAGAATTTCACAGAAGATCCGCCGGTTTTGCTGGCGGGTCTTTTGTGGTTTTATAACAAAATAATCTTGAAGGAACGCAATATGCGCACGTATGCAATCGGTGATATCCACGGACAACTCGACATGCTGCATGATGCGCACGACCGTATCGCGCAGGACAAAAAGCGTGTGCAGGATACCGACGCGCCGATTGTGCATTTGGGCGATTTGGTGGACCGTGGCCCCGCGTGCAAAGCGGTGGTCCAATATCTTCTCGACGGGATTGATGCTGGTGAAAACTGGGTCGTCCTAATGGGAAATCACGACCGGATGTTCCTTTGGTATTTGGAAGAGGTGTCCAAAAACGACCCGCATTTATTTATCGGTCTCGACTGGCTGAATGCGCGGATTGGTGGCACGGAAACGCTGGCGTCCTATGGTGTCGACGTTGACGCGAAGCGGCGCTATGGCGAAGTTCATGCCGAGGCGCGCAGCAGTGTTCCGCAATCCCACATCGATTTCCTGAGCCAGCGGCCGACGTCCTTTACACGCGGCGATGTGCATTTTGTGCATGCGGGAATTCGCCCAACAGTGCCTTTGAATGCCCAAGATGAGGATGATCTGGTTTGGATTCGGGAAGGATTTTTGGATAGTGATGTGGACCACGGGGCGCTTATTGTGCACGGGCATACGGCATTAACTCATGCGACGCGCTATCCTAACCGCGTTAATTTGGACAGTTCTGCGGCTTATGGAAATTACTTGACGGCGGCCGTTTTTGAGGGGCGGAATGTTTGGCAACTATCGTCGACTGAGCGCGAGGAAATTACGCGGCACGAGGTTCCGACAACCCTACCAGAGGCGCATTTTTTCAAGCGCTAGACCGACGTGACGTAATTCTTTGCGTGCGCCGTCAGAATGCTAGGCTTTTCCAAAATGACATTGGAGAGAGCCATGACAGACATCGTAATTCTAGGCGGCGCGCGGACGGCAATTGGCAGTTTTGGCAAGGGCTTGGGCGGCGTTGCCCCGACGGAATTGGGTACAATTGTAGCGCGGGAAGCCATGGCGCGCGCGGGCGTTGAACCCGCGCAAATCGGCAATGTGGTCTTTGGAACCGTGATCAATACAGAACCCCGCGATATGTATTTGTCCCGCGTTTCTGCGCGTCAGGCTGGCGTGCCCGATGGGGTTCCTGCAATGAATGTGAACCGGCTTTGTGGCTCTGGTGTTCAGGCGCAGATCTCGGTGATTCAGTCTCTAATGCTGGGAGATTGTGACTTTGGGCTGGCCGGTGGTGCGGAAAACATGAGTCGCTCGCCGTATATTTTGCCTGCGGCGCGTTGGGGCGCAAAAATGGGCGATGCCGTGGCACAGGACATGATGCTGGGCACGCTGAACTGCCCGTTTGGGTCGGGGCATATGGGTATTACCGCCGAGAATGTCGCGCAGGAACATGACATCACGCGGGCGCAGCAGGACGCCTTTGCGCTTGCGAGCCAAGAGAAGGCGGTCGCGGCGATTGAAAACGGATATTTCACGAGCCAGATCGTACCGGTTGAAATCAAGGTGAAGCGCGAGACGGTTCAGTTTGATACCGACGAGCATCCGCGTGCAACGACGCTTGAGGCCTTGGCAGGGTTGCGCGCTGCGTTTCAAAAGGACGGGACCGTTACGGCGGGCAATGCATCGGGGATCAACGACGGGGCGGCGGCTTTGGTATATGCCACGGCATCCGCGGCGGAAAAAGCGGGCCTAAAACCGCGCGCGCGTGTCTTGGGGTATGGGATCGCGGGCGTGCGCCCTGAGGTTATGGGGATCGGGCCTGTGCCAGCTGTTAGAGCCCTTTTGGCAAAGACGGGCCTCAAAATTGGCGACTTTGATGTGATTGAAAGCAACGAAGCCTTCGCGTCGCAGGCCTTGGCTGTGGCGAAGGAGTTGGGGATGGACCCCGCAGTGATCAATCCCAACGGCGGGGCGATTGCGCTTGGACATCCCGTGGGCGCGACGGGGGCGATTTTGACAGTGAAGGCGCTGTATGAATTGGAACGCACGGGCGGAAAACGCGCCTTGATCACCATGTGCATTGGCGGCGGTCAGGGGATCGCGCTGGCGATTGAAAGGCTCTAACTCGCCTTAAGTCAGTTCACAAACACATCGGTGCGCGCGGAACGGCCCTGCGCATCGATCACCGAAAGCGAGACAAATCCACGCCCCGGATAGGGCAGTGAGACCTCGCGAGAGCGCGTGCCAGCTTCCACTAACGCTCCGTTCAAAAGCCATGTGAATGGCGCTTCTCCGTCGCGGACTTTGGCGACGAACACATCCATTTTCTCAAGGATTGCCCCATCGGGGGGAAGGCCAATTCCGGCCCACCTAGCGGCGCGCCAAAGGCGGCGTCGCGGGCCCGGAATTCCTTCAAGGGCTGTGGGAGGTCCGCGTATGAAACCGTAAGTGCGGCGGCGGGTGGTGGGGCAAGGGGGTAGGTTGGCTGGTTTAGGCGGGCGAAGGCTTCGAACAGAATGGGGGCCGCAAGCTCGCCGCCAAAAACGCCGGGCAAGGATGTGCCATCGGCGCGGCCCATCCAAACGCCCGCCACGAATTTACCGTCAAAGCCAATCGCCCATGCATCGCGGTGGCCATAACTCGTGCCGGTTTTGTAGGCGATCCGACCCTTGGGAGCGTTTTTTGGGGGCGCAACTCCGGAGAGGATATCGTTGACGTACCATGCGGGAATGGGGGTTAAAAAACGGCGACCTGTGCGGATCGGTTCGTCTTCTTGGCGCCAATAAAGCGGGCGCGTTTGGCCGCCTTCAGCGAGACCGCCATAGAGGGTGACAAGATCGGTTAATGTGACCCCAACCCCGCCCAAAGCGACCGCGAGGCCCGCTTTGCCACCGGGAATGATGGGGGTCACGCCGGCCTGTTTTAGAGCCGCAACGAAGCGCGCGGGGCCAAGCGCTTGGGTGAGGGAAACCACGGGGATATTGAGCGAGAGTTGGAGCGCTTTTCGTATCGGTAAAAGGCCGCGAAACTGACCGTCGAAATTTTGCGGCACGTAGGAGCCAAAGGCAGTGGGGCGGTCTTGGATCAGGGTTTCGGGATGCGCAAGCCCTTGGTCAAACGCGAGGCCATAGATGAGTGGCTTAAGGGTTGAACCGGGGGAGCGCACGGCGTTGGTCATATCGATAAACCCACGGCGACGCGTGTTTTTGTACCCCGCCGATCCGACACTTGCGAGGATTTCGCCCGTTGTGTGATCGGCGAGAAGAATTGCGACCTGCATCGACTCGTTTTGGTTTCTGAGGGCGGTAATGGCGAGGGCCTCAAGGGATTCCTGAAGCCGCGCATCAACCGTAAGATAGTGCTCGCTGCGCAGCGGAGCTTGACCGATTGCGCGGTCCGAGAGATGCGGCGCGAGACGGGGAAATTCGTGTCTATTCCCCGGAATAGGCTCTGTTTTTGCGGCAACAATCTCGTCGGGGGGCAGTACATTTGCCAACGCGAGGCGGTCTAAAATACGGTCACGGGCAAGATGTGCATTTTCGGAATTCAGGTCAGGACGACGCCCTTCTGGCGATTGGGGGAGCGCCACGAGCAGCGCGGCCTCGGCGGCGGTCAGGCGTCGGGCGGACTTAGCGAAATAGGCGCGAGACGCGGCGCGCACCCCTTCGATATTGCCGCCAAACGGCGCACGGTTGAGATAGAGCGTGAGGATTTCGTCTTTGGTGAGGGTGCGTTCGAGCGCCAAGGCCAGTCGGATTTGGCGGATTTTCCCTTGCCAACTCCCCGTGCTTCCGCCCTCAAGCAGACGCGCGACTTGCATGGTAAGAGTGGAAGCGCCAGAGATGATGTGACCGTTCCAAATAGCTTGGCTGGCGGCACGACTCATGGCGCGCAAATCGACCCCGTTGTGGGTAAAAAAGCGTTTATCCTCGAAGGCAATCAACATGTCGACATAGCGCGGATCGACGTGATCCAAGGTTGTCGCGAGGCGCCAGTACCCGCCAGAGGTGGTATAGGCCCGCAGCAATGCGCCGCTGCGATCCCGCACTTCGACAGAGGTTTCCTGAACGATCGGAGGCAATTCTGTGTCGCGCACCCATTGGTCGAACCGGTCGCGCAAAGTTGCCAGCATGAGGAGGAACACAGCGAGGAAAACCAGCCCCCGCCATGTGATGTGTCTGAGTATCATTCCACGACAGAAACGCGGCCAGAATCGGTATGGGCGCGGAATTGAGGCCGGTACATATCTTCAACACTCGCGGCGGGGTGATGATAGTCGCCAGGCGAAACCGCACGCACGATATAGGCCAGATTGAACGCTTTGTCGGACCGATGATTTACGGCGGCGAGGAAGCGATCCTGACGGTATTCGGCGTTTTCGACGTAGATATCCAAATCGAGCCATTCGAGAGATTTGATATCGCCCGCTTGCAGCAAGGATGGGTTGTCGATTTCAAAGCCCGCAGGGAGGGGATCGGCGACCATCAGACGGGCCTCGAGATTGCGGAAGGGGGTAATTTCAAGGACGGTGACCAGCCGCGTTCCGGCACTAACGCTGTCCAAAGTTACAGCCTCGCCATCCATGGTGAAATAGCTGCGGGTGATGCTCATGCCGTTGCCGCGCGCGGGTTCGGGCACTTCGGGGACGCCATAGGTGGTGACGGTGACTTGCTGGGTTTTGCCCGATTGGTTGCGAATATCGAGCGATTGTCCCGCATTGGTTTGGGCGTCAAGCACGCGCACCAATGGCCCAGTTGCGGGGACGCCATCCACCGTGAAGCCTGCGACGGAGGGATCCTCAAGCAGGGCATTCGCGGCCATGAGCGTCCACATATTTTCTTGGGTAGAGCGCGTGGCCTCGCCGTTTTGAGTGACCAATTGCGTGAGGGCGTCGATATCCAGCGCGGTGGAACCGGATTCCACAGCAAGGGTGATAACCGCGGCAGTATCGCGCAGGTTCGTGCCGAAATCAGCGCGCCAGTATTGGCGATCACGATCAGATTCCATCCGCGAGAGGGAAACGGCGGCCTTCTTGAACATCCGGTCCGCGCGGGTTTGATCGCCATAACTCGCCAGTGCCGCGCCGATTTGGGCTTGGGCAAGGGGCGTTGCGAAAGCGTCGCCTTTTACATCGGCATAGTAACGCAAATCGCCCATCGCCGCCGCCCCTTCGCGGGCAAGAACGAGGAGCGCGTAGGCAAGACCCTCGCCACCAGAGTCAAAATCGGCGTTGTAGTTCACTTGGTTGCGCAGGTTGTCCAAGGCAGAGCGCAGAGCAAGATCGGGCACGTCATGCCCCGTAACACGCGCGCGAGAGAGGAAATCGGTCACATAGGCATCAAGCCAAAGAGAGCCGGATTCCGGACGCCACAGACCGAAGGCTCCGCTGGAAGATTGATTGGCCAAAACCTCGATTATGGCCTGATCGATCCGCAGGTTGAGGCCCTCGGGGGTATCGAGGTCCATCGCCTCGGCAACGGAACTTAGATAAAGCAACGGCATCGCGCGGGAGGTGACTTGCTCGGTGCAGCCATAGGGGTATCGATCCAGCGCGGACAGAAGGCCGGGGGCATCAAACTGTGCGAGGGTGCCTATTGCCAAAGTGGCTTCGCCCGTTCCCGGAAGGAGGCCTGCGAAAACGTCTTTGTTAAAGAGCAGGCTTTTGTCGTTCGCGAGGTCAAAACGGCTGGTGCGCATCACGGCGGGATCGTTGTTTTGCACGGGGAGCGTTAGGGTTTTTTCCAAGATTTTTCCGTCAGGCGTGATCAAAGTAATTGCGATTTCCTGAAGGCCCGTATGCGTGGCACGAATGGGAACCGTCAGGCGCGCGGTGCCGTTCTCGGCCAACTCGAACCCTGTGGCCAAAGCGGTGATGTCGAGATCAAGACCTGCGGAGGAAACCGCGATGTCCATGTGACCTGCGGGGCCTTTTGCATGCACGATTTCGAGCAGTAGGCGCGAGGTGTCATTGGGGGCCATAAAGCGCGGTACAGAAGCCGTGACAACGACGGGATCGCGCACGAGGATATCGGCCTGTGCTTCGCCAACGGCGGTGTCCGACCAGACCACGGCCATCAAACGGACGGTGCCGTTGAAGGAGGGCAGATCGAAGGTGGTTTGGACCGTGCCATCGGCGGCAACTTTGAGCGGACCCGAGAAATAAGCGACCAGTTCTTCGGTGGGGGGCGGTGCGTCAAAACTTCCGCTTTGGGCCGCGTCGCCACCCGAGCGTACTTCGCCCATCGCGCCGTTCATGCCATCCAAAAGACGGCCGTAAATATCGCGCAGACCGACGCCGAGGCGGCGCTGGCCAAAGTAGTGGCCAGACACATCGGGGGCCTCAAATCCTGTGAGATTGAGAATGCCAACATCGACGGCGGCGATGGTGACGTAAGTGTCTTCATGTGGCTCTATTCCGTCGACTTTGAGCGAAACATCGAGCGGGCCGCGCGGGGCGACCTCCTCAGGTGTTAGGAAAGTTACGGTCAAAACACGCGCCCCCGGATCAACGGGCGCATAGGACAGACCGAGTGCGCGGGCGGGATTATGTTTGGTCGCCGTATCCATGGGCCGGATGACCGTGGCGGTGACATATGCGCCACCGCCCCAAGCCTCGGTGACGGGGAGGGAGATAGTGTTTTCGCCCTCAACCACGTCGATCATTTTCATATCAATCAGGTGGTTCGACATGACCGTGATCAGGGCCTTGCCGGCATATCGCGGCACAAAACGCAGGGTCGCAGTCTCGCCCGGAACATAGCTCGCTTTGTCCAAGGAAACGTCGAGCACGTCGGGCGTGGTGGTCACATCGGCGGCGACATACCAACCGGCGTAGAAGTCCAGCGAGCTTGAGAGGGCTTCACCGCCTGCCCGCTCCACGACCAGTTCATAATGGCCCCACTCAACAGGGGTGCTTACGGTGATTGGATCGCCCGTAAAGGTGACTTTACCACTGTCGACGCGGGTGCGGCGGGTGATTGGTTCATAGTCCCAATTGCCGTATTGTTGATACCATTGATAGGTGGTTTCCACGCGATTGACCGCATAGACCAAATCCATCGCAACGGGGGTTTGGGTCTTGTCCAAAGGTAGGATGAGGAACTCGGCAGCTGTACCCTCGGCGACCACATCGTCAAACTGGGGTTTGATTCCGATGACAGACCCCGCAAGATCAAGATCGCGGGTTTCGCGGCGCTCAACAGGACGACCCGACCCTTCGGTGACCGAAAAGGTGAAATCAGCGCTCAGAGGGCGATTTGCACCATCGCTTTCGGGGAGTGTGAGCACAGCGTTTGCCATCCCTTGGGCGTCGGTATCGCCGCCGTCAAAATACGTGCGCTCGGCATAGAAACTCTCGTCGTAGCGGCCGAATTGATACCCAGGATAGGCGCTTAGACCCTCAGACGCGCGCAAGGACACGGAACCAGAAACCCCCATCCCCTCGGCGGGGGCACCAAAGAGGTATTTCACATCAAAAGCCACGGACATATCCTGTCCCGGGCGCAGAGGGGTGTCGGCAAAGTCCCATGTGAAATCAATGCGTTCTGGGAGGAAATCTTCAACAAGGAAGGTTTGGGTTGCGAGAGCTGCGACCTCAGGGTCGGCATACAAGGCAAGCGTCCATTTTCCACGCGGCGCCGTGGCGGCAATTGGTAGCGAAAGTACGTGACCGCCCATCTCGGAGGAGGTGGAAACTTGCCGCGTATATTCAACCCCATCGGGGCGGCGCAAAATGGCAGTCACAGGCACATTTTGTAGTGCTTGGGAAGCTTGGTCACGCAAAAGAGCGGTCACATTTACCGTCTCGCCCGCACGATACGCGCCGCGATCCGTGGTCATGAAAACGTCAATCGGAGGCGCGGGAGGCCGCCCCTCGACGCCGCGATCCGAGAGATCAAATTCGGCATCCTTGAGCGAGAGAAACGCGATATCGGTTTCGCCGTCCGTGACCGTCACAAGCGCGGGCGCGCGTCCAGCAGTGCCCAAAGTGAGTCCCGCGTCAAAATGCACGTAACCCTTTGCATCGGTTAGCCCCTCGGCCAGCACGGAGTTCGCCTCAGAAAGCAAGGTGACCGTCACGCCGGACTTTACGTCGGCACTCGCAAGGCTGCGCACAAATACATGCAGCCCATCAATGCCACTCGCCGTAGCGACCCCGAGATCAGAGAGTACGAACCACTGGGTTGCGGGCGGATTATCATAGGGGTCGGTGCCCGGAATGCTGGCCTTGAGCGCATAGATTCCCGCAGGCTGCCCCGTAAGTGCTTCATCAAGCGGCAGGCGCGTGGTGACGTCTTGGTTAAGGTCTTGCGTGAGGGTCGCCGTGCCCGTCCAGATATCTTCGGCAATTTCACTGGCGAAGGTTTGCTCGGTCCATGTGGACATGGGGCGACCGAAGTAGTTGTCCTGAATGGCGCGCAACAGATTGCGGTCCGAAACGCGGCGCAGGGTTAGGTCGATCTCGCTCGCATTAACCGATTCAATCGGCAAGGCGGCATTGGGGGTTTTGGGAAGGACATATGCGCGACTTGGGAAGCTGACGCTGGGGGTTCTATCGCGAACATATCCAGTGATTTCGACGTCTTTTGCGAGGGTCTCGCCACTGGCAGCGGGTAGCCCTTGGCGGAAGGTGAATTTGGCGCGTTCGCCGTGGGATAGACCCGAAATACAGAGGCGATCATTCTCGACTTCCACGGCAAGCGAGGCACTTGGAAACTGCATGTAGGATGTATAATCAACCCCAGCGGCGACCAGATTTTCGGAGAAGGTTGCACAGATGCGAGGGGCGGCCAAATCGCTCTCGATTTCGTTGCCCGTAATGCGGAATCCGTATTTGGCAATGGCGCTTTCTAGGAGGGCATCCGCATCGGCCCGCGGCGCGATTTCGGCGACTTTGTTAAGGGCGGGAATCATCTGGCGACCAAGGTTGTTAGCTTCAAACGCGAGCGCGAGTTGGAAAAGCGCGTTGGATTTTTGCGGATTGTTAACTGCGCGAATATATCCGTTTATCGCGGCCCACATCGCGCGTTGGCGATAGGTGTTTTGCGTGGCGCTGTTCTCAAACTTCACGGCCAATGCAAGACGCGCATATTCAACCCATAAATCCGACGAATCCGTTAGGGACAGTGCGCCACCAACAAAATGCAGAGCATTCATCAGATCGCCATTGGCCTCACGATCACTGGCGGAATTCAACAGGTCTTCAACACCCCATTCGCCACTATAGTGATACTGACCAAGGTTTGCCGCCAACGTATAGGCCCCATCGCGTAGGGGTTGGCCGACAAAGGGTATTTCAGTCAATCGCTGCGCGGCAGAAGCAACCAATCGGGGGTCATTATCCCAGACTCGGCCTGAAAGAGCGCCTTCATAAGCGACTGTATCTTCGACACTTTTCTTGGTGAAACAGGCATTAGAGCGCTTATTGAAGGTAAAGGCTTTGCACTGAGTATCGGCCAAACAGGTGCGCTGGCAAACCTCGAAAGTTGTATCAAAAATGGACTGTAAATCAGCGCCGTAAAAATCCAAATCACGGGAAATCGAGAACCGCCGGTCCGGCATGCCATCCTGCGCGGCAACACTTATTGGCAGGAGCAAGAGAAAAGCGAAAACGGCAAAAATAATGCGCATGGGAAACCCTCAAAATGAATCGTTCGAAGCCTTGCACAGATTTTGTTAAAAATCCACCAAGTGACTTTGACTGGGCGAATTTAGATGTCCTTAAGAATCTTTTTACCAGAATCGCCCAAACTCGCTTTCTTAAGCATTCTTCGGGGCATAATTTTGGAATGAACATCGCCAACAAGCTAGCTCAGGAACGGCGCGCACGTCTTGCGGCGGAGCGATTGCTAGAGCAAAAACAATCGGAGTTGTTCAACGCGAATTCGCGGCTGGGGGATCATGCCCGCGCGCTATCCAATCAAATTGTCGAAAAACGCAAAGAAGTGAAGGATGTTCGAAGCGCTGCTGCAACGCTAAAAAACGAAAAGCACCAAGTATTATCTGACCTTCGAAATGCGGAAACCAAAGTTCAAATTGCGGAACGTCGCCTTTGGGATTCCATTGAAACAATTCCGGACGGGTTTGCCGTTTTTGACAAAGACAACAATCTAATTTCTGCTAATCGCGCGTATTTGGCCATTTTCGACGAACTTGAAGATGTGCGAACAGGGATCAACTATTCCCAAATCCTTGAGTTTTTTAGCGACGAAGGCATTGTTGATACCGAGGGCGAGACGCGCGCCGAGTGGCGGGAGTCTATGCTTGATCGATGGCAATCCCCCGAGATCGAACCTCGTACCCTTAAATTGTGGAACGACCAGTTTATCAAACTCATCGATCGGCGGGCGGACGCTGGCGATACCGTGTCTTTGGCGATCAATATTACCGAAACAATTCGGTATGAAGCGGAGCTGAAAGAAGAACGCACCAAGGCCGAGGCCGCCAATCGCGCAAAATCTGCCTTTTTGGCCAATATGAGCCACGAAATCCGCACGCCCATGAACGGTGTCGTAGGCATGGCCGACATCCTTTCGGACACCCCGCTGAACGATGAGCAAAAGCTGTATATTGATACCATCAAACACTCCGGAGAAGCGCTTCTTGTCATTATTAATGACATTCTTGACTACTCCAAGATCGAAGCGGAAAAACTAATCCTTCAGCCGGAACCATTTGATTTAGAAAAGAATCTCCATGAAATACTCACGCTTTTGCAACCATCAGCCCATGACAAGGGTATCGACCTCATTATCGATTACGCTCCGCATCTCCCTTCGTACTATTTGGGGGATCCGGGACGTATTCGCCAGATACTAACCAATTTAATAGGTAATGCCGTCAAGTTTACCCCAAAAGGCCACGTCCTTGTGCAAGTTTTAGAGTTGCCTTCCGAGCAACGAAACGTGGCTAATATCCAAGTCTCGATTGCGGATACGGGGATTGGCATTCCGGAAGATATGGTCGACTACATTTTTGGCGAATTCAACCAAGTCGAGGATGACCGGAACAGGAAGTTTGAGGGCACCGGACTGGGCCTCGCAATTACCAAACAACTGGTTGAGTTGATGGGAGGCAAAATCTGGGTGACGTCGCAATATCGCGTTGGGTCATGTTTTAGTTTCAGACTTCAACTACAAACGACTACGGGGCCCGCCCATATTAGCGCTGAACACTTCGAGAATCTATCGACCGCGTATGTGTTCGAAGACCAACCGGAACTTACCCATATCGTTGCCACACAGTTAAATCCTATGGGGATTGAAACCATCGCACCTCCCTCGCTTTCACTGGCTCTGGCGGAGAACGCTGCTGATTTCTTTGTCGTCGGTGTGAGTTATCATGGATTAGGGGCGTCTGAAATTATTGAAAAAATTACTGAGGCCGCGACGAACAAACCGATCCTTTTGGTTGCTTCTGGAAAAACGGTGCTTCCCGCTAACGCTAAAACTGCTCAATGCCTGCAACACCCCATTCGCAAGTGCGACCTCCATGGCGCTCTGCGACGAATTTCCACCATTCTATCCGATCCGGCGCCACTCATTCCGGCCCTGCCAACCGGTTCCTCGACTGCCGCTCAGATAGACAGTGTTGCGCCCAATCCTACCCCCCCGAAGATGAGGTCATTGACGGGTCGCCTCGCAGAATGCGCGTGCTTACTGCAGAGGACAATAAAACCAATCAATTGGTTTTTCGAAAGATGGTTAAAAATCTCGACATCGACCTCAAGTTTGCGAACAACGGCCGTGAGGCCATTGAATTGTTCCAGAGTTTTCGGCCCGACGTTATTTTTATGGACATTTCCATGCCCGAAGTTGACGGCAAGGAAGCCACACGATCGATCCGGAATATAGAAACTCAAGATGGATTAAAGCACACGCCCATCATCGCGCTCACGGCCCATGCTATGCCCGAGGATAAGGACGAAATTTTAAAAGCTGGCTTGGATGAGTATTCCACCAAACCCCTTCGAAAAGCCATTATTTTCGAAAAAATAGAGAAGCACCTCCCTCATGGTGCTTTGCCAATTCAACTACCAACCGAAGCGTTGGAAGCTACGCCATTGGCTTGATAAACACGGGTTGCTCAGGGGTCGAGCGCTCAGGAGCAAACAAAAACCCGCCACTTTCAAAATCGCGAAGGCCTTGGGGATCTTCAATACGGTTTTGAATAACAAATCTTGCCATCGCCCCGCGTGCTTTCTTGGCGCTAAAACTAATTATTTTCGGCCCGCCAGGACGATCTTCCAGAAACTGAGGGGTCACGATTTTCAAGGTAAGCACCGATAGATCAACGGCTGTGAAATACTCCTTGGACGCGCAATTTACGAGGATATCGCTGCCACTGGCCTGGGCAGCATCATTGAGGGCCTTAGCAATTCGGTTTCCCCAATATGCGTACAGCGTTTTTCCTTGGCGCGTTTTTAATCGGCTCCCCATTTCCAAACGATAGGGTTGAATGAGATCGTGAGGTGCCAGCACGCCGTACAGGCCCGACAAAATCCGCAAATGCCCACGTGCGAAATCCATCTCGTCCGCATCTAGGCTCGAAGCTTCGAGACCCAAATAGGTGTCACCCGCAAAGGCGTAGGCCGCTTGTTTAGCGTTTTCCAATGTTGATTCCGGTTCAAAATCGCGAAACCTTTGCGCGTTGAGTTTGGCGAGATCTGAACTAATAGACATTAGTTCTTGAAGCTTTTTGACGGAAAGGCGACTCGCGGTGGCCGCGAGCGAGGTAGCGTCCTCCTGAAACTTCGGAAAGGACACGGGGCCATCAATGGGATCAAAATTCAAACGTTTTGCGGGGGAGATTACGGTTAGCATTTTTCAATCTTCTTTCAAAACTTCAAGAAACGCGGAGCCAAAGCGCTCAGCTTTTACCGCCCCCATACCGGACACACGTTCTAAATTATCTAACGACGCCGGTTTTCGCTCAGCGATATGGCGCAGCGTGGACGTGCTGCAACTTAGGTATTTATCCAATCCAGACTCGCCGCGCGCCAGTCGAACCTGTGTTTCGGCAAGCTTGTCAAAAACATCCCCCGAGGCCCTGCCCGCTATTTTTCGGCGCAAGGGGTGCATATTTTCGGATGCCGCCCCAACGATGACCTCCAGAAAAACAGCGCCGTAGGTTTCGAGCTTTTTCGCACCGACGCCGCCAATACGCGCCATATCGTCGAGATTTTTCGGGCGGGTTTCCGCCATTTCGATAAGCGTTTTGTCGTTGAAAACAACATAGGCGGGAACACGCGCCGTTTCGGCGAGGGCGCGCCGTTTGGCTTTTAGCGCACTGAGGAGAGGTTCATCCTCGTCGGAAACCATGCGTTTGATCGCAGGCGTCCGCGTTTCGGATGCCTTTTTGATCAGATCGCGCCGCAACTCAATCGTCGTTTCGTCGCGCAAGAGGGGGCGCGCCGCTTGGGTCATCCGTAGGGCGCCGTATCGCTCGGCGTCAGGGCGCACCAAATCATGCCCCATCATTTGCCGGAAAATCGCTTGCCACTCGCGCTTATTGAACTCTTTTCCAACGCCAAAAGTTGGCAAAGCGTCGTGGCCGCGTTCGCGGACTTTTGGCGACACATTTCCGATCAGAATGTCGATGAGGTGGCCCGCGCCGAAATACTCGTTCGTGCGCAAAATCGCGGAGAGGGCTTTTCGCACCGCGATGGTGCCGTCAAAAATATCCGCAGGCGTTTCACATAGGTCGCAATTTCCGCAAGGCGGGCTGTCTTCGTCAAAATAGGACAGCAGGTTTTGGCGACGACACCGCAGCGCTTCGGCCAAACCCAGTAGCGCATTCAGGCGTGCGTGATCCGCCATCCGCCGATCAGGTGGGGCGAGCCCTTCATCAATTTGGGTTCTGCGTAGGCGAACATCTTCGGCCCCAAACAACGTCAGGGTTTCCGCTGGGGCTCCGTCACGACCCGCGCGACCAATTTCTTGATAATACGTTTCGATGGATTTGGGCAAATCTGCGTGGGCGACCCATCGAATATCGGGTTTATCGATGCCCATGCCAAAGGCCACGGTCGCGGTGACGATCAAGCCGTCTTCGCGCTGAAATCGACTTTCCACAATGCGGCGATCGTCGGCTTGCATGCCACCATGGTAATGTAATGCGTGGTGGCCAGCATCGCGCAAGGCTTTGGCGAGGGCCTCGGTTTTCGCACGACTAGCGCAATAGACGATCCCGGGCTGACCTTTGCGGGCAGCGGCGAAGGCCAATATTTGCCCGCGCGGGCCGTCTTTTGCTTCAAATTTCAGGTGGATATTGGGCCTATCAAAGCCATGCAGGAAGGTTTCTGGCTGCACATTATTAAAGAGGCGCTCGACAATTTCATCGCGGGTTTCTTGATCGGCAGTTGCCGTGAACGCCGCGAGGGGCACGTCAAGAAGCTCCCGCAACTCGCCGATTTTGAGGTAGTCGGGACGGAAATCATGGCCCCAAGCCGAAACACAATGGGCCTCGTCAACGGCGATGAGACTGACGCCGATGCGGCGCAACATGTTCATCGTGCCGCCGTTCGCAAGCCGTTCGGGCGCCAAATATAATAGCTTTAAACGGCCCGCATCCAGCGCTTCAAACACCTGCGCGGTCTCTTCTTCGGTGTTTCCAGAGGTTAAGGCTCCGGCTTCAACACCGGCCTCTTTCAGAGCGCGCACTTGATCGCGCATGAGGGCGATCAGCGGGGAAATAACGACCGTTACACCGCTACGCACCAAGGCCGGAAGTTGGAAACACAGCGATTTCCCGCCCCCAGTTGGCATGATGGCCAGCGTGTTTTTGCCGTTGGTAACGGCATCAACGATCTCTTCTTGGCCGGGTCGAAATTCATCAAACCCGAAGACAGAAGAGAGGAGCGATTGCGCGGTGGTCATGGCCTGTGGTGCTGCTTTTTTGGTTGTCACCACAATCCCACAGGCTGTGCGCAAGGGCAAGCGATCCTAGAAGAAAAGCGCTGCGTTATTTTGAAGAAGAATGCGGACGATGATCAACGCAAGAAAGGCAACCAGCGGCGCAAGATCAAGCCCCCCATTTCGGGCAGAAAGCGGCGAATGCGGCTGTAAATTGGCTCAAGCAATTTGTTCAATCCAAACCAAAGTTGCGCAACAAGCGGTTGGCGCAAATTCAGAACCTGAAAGTTAATCAGCCAACTCATGATGATGTGCGCAATCATGATGTACCACACGACACTGATGAGCAGATTTAGGATTTGATAGAGTGAAGACATGAACCGAACCTTTTTGCTTTGTTTCCCTCAAGTAAAGGTCGTAGCGCGCGCTGACAAGAGTTTAGGTGGATTTGCCGCGACGTAGGTATTGACGATAGGTCAGTTACGCGCCAAGCCAATGCGAAAAGGAGTTCCCAATGTATCCGTTTTTCCGAATGGGCAAAGAAGTCGTTAAATTCCGAAATGCCCCCGCGCTTGAACTTGGGGAAACGCATGTCTCGCACCACATTTGCTGGCCTTGGGATCTGGATTTTTGGTTCGAGCTCAACAATGGTCGCACCCTTTCGATTTATGACCTTGGGCGTATTCCATTGGCCACACGTACAGGCGTTATGAAAACTATGAAGGCGCAGAAATGGGGCCTAACGGTTGCTGGATCGAGCGTTCGGTACCGACGCCGCGTGCGCGTATTTGACCGCCTCGAAATGCACAGTCGCCTTGTAACGTGGGATGCGCGGTTCATCTTTCTGGAGCAATCGATGTGGTATAAGGGCGAATGTACGAGCCATGCGCTGTTTAGAATGGCGATAACGGATCGCAACGGGATTGTTGCGACAGATCGCGTTATGACGGCGATGGGTGTGGAAACGGATGCTCCCGCGATGCCAGAATGGGTCGCCGCTTGGGTGGGTGCCGAAGGTCAACGCCCGTGGCCACCGATGCAGGACGCCCTCTAAAACCTTGCGCAAATGGCCACTTCTCTATTCAGTTGTTGAAAAAGACGTAGAGGAATGGGCATGACAGAGGTTTCCGCGAAGAAACGCATCTGGGGGTGGATGATGTTTGATTGGGCTAGCCAGCCTTATCATACGTTGCTTTTGACCTTTATTTTCGGACCCTATTTTGCGGAAATCGTCGCTAACTCGCTGATGACATCGGGCATGACGCCCGATGCCGCAAAAGCCCAAGCGCAGGCCTATTGGGGATACGGGCTTTCGATCACCGGCCTTATTATCGCTTTTTCAGCCCCCGTCTTGGGCGCGTTTGCCGATAGTTCGGGGCGGCGAACGCTCTGGATCAAGACGTTTTCGGTGCTGTATGTTGTGGGGGCTGCTGGCTTGTGGTTCGCCGATCCCAGTAGCTTTAACATCGCGATTGTACTGATGTTTTTTGGTATTGGCCTCATTGGGGCGGAGTTCACCACGATTTTCACCAATTCAATCCTGCCGACCCTCGCGCCCCCAAAGGACATCGGACGTATTTCTGGATCGGGGTTTGCGCTTGGATATTGGGGCGGGGTTCTATCGCTTTTTATCATGTTGTTGTTCTTTGCCGAGAACGCGACAGGGGTGACTCTTTTGGGCATTGCACCTCTGTTCGGACTTGAGAGCGCAGCGCGTGAAGGCACTAGGTTTGTCGGCCCTTTTACCGCCCTTTGGTTTATCATCGGGATGATCCCGTTTTTCCTTTGGGTACGTGAAACACCCCGCGAAAATGCAACAGAGGGCGGCGTAAAAACCGCTCTTGGGTCCCTGTGGAAAACCATTAAATCCTTGCCCCAACGCAGCAGCCTTTTTGCCTTTCTCACCAGCAGCCTTTTTTATCGCGACGCGCTGAACGGGCTTTATGGCTTTGGGGCGCTCTATGCGAAAGCGGTGCTAGATTGGTCAATCATTCAGATCGGGATATTCGGAATTGTGGGGGCCATCACGGCGGCGATTTTCGCGTATTTCGGCGGGCATATCGATCAAAGGACGGGGCCAAAACCCATTTTAAAAGTCGCGATCCTCGTCCTGATTGGCGTTTGTATTGTTGTGGTTTCGATGACGCGCGAGAGCCTTTTCGGCATCCAATTTTCGCAGGGTTCCAGCGCACCTGACATTATTTTCTTCATCTGCGGCGGCCTCATTGGCGGTATGGGTGGCGTGCTGCAAGCAAGTTCGCGGACAATGATGGTCCGCCATGCAAACCCGTTGCACGCGACCGAAGCTTTCGGCCTTTATGCGCTGTCGGGCAAAGCCACCTCTTTCCTTGCGCCCGCATTGGTGGCATTGACGTCAGACATAAGCGGAAACGCGCGGATAGGGATAACGCCCTTAATTGCGCTATTCATTATCGGCCTCGTCCTGTTAGTCTGGGTGAAACCCCAAGGAGACCAAACCGCATGAAATTACGCGGCATATTGACTGTTATCCTCGCCCTCGCTTCTGCGCCGAGCATGGCTGCCGAACCCGAAGCGCGCGCCCTCTTTGGGGCCAAGAAAACGGGTACAGATCATCAGTCCATGTCCTTTGGTGGATACTCAAAAGGATGCATTGCAGGCGCGCAACAATTGCCCGAAACCGGCCCGACGTGGCAAGCGATGCGCCTGTCACGGAACCGCAACTGGGCGCACTCCGATACAATTGAGTTTGTTGAACGCCTGTCGAAAACGGCTGCGCAACAAAACGGTTGGAATGGCCTTTATGTTGGCGATATGTCCCAGCCGCGTGGGGGGCCAATGACGTCTGGTCACCGCAGTCATCAGCTGGGCTTGGATGCAGATATCTGGATGCTGCCGGCCACGAACTTGAATTTGTCTCGCAAAGATCGAGAGAACCTTTCGTCGATCTCGATGCAGAAAAGTAAAGGCGCTTATGTGAATTCCGGCTGGACGGCGGCGCACCATAATATCCTAAAGGCCGCTGCAAAAGACAAAAGCGTTGCGCGGATCTTTGTATTTCCCGGTGCCAAAGTCCAAATGTGTAGGGATGAAAAAGGCAATCGCGATTGGTTGCGAAAAATTCGTCCGTGGTACGGTCACCACTATCATTTCCACGTGCGCCTTGCCTGCCCCAAAGGCGAGAAAAACTGCGTCGATCAAGCGCCCCCTCCGAAGGGTGATGGCTGTGCGGACGCCGAAAAATGGGTAGCCGATATTCTAAATCCACCCGCGCCAAAACCGCGCGATCCAAATGCGCCGCCTCCTAAAAAACGTCGTGAACTCATCTTATCGGACCTTCCCAACCAATGCGCTCAAGTTTTGTCGTCGCAATAGCGGTTTTGGCCTTAATCGGCCTGTTTTCTCAAGGTTTAGCAACCAGCATCACGTCAAAAGCCCGATATGTCGGCTCTATTCTGGTACCGCAAACCAGCCCTGAGAATGGTGGTTTTTCGGGACTTTCGCTGGATACATCTGGCGACAAATTCTTGACAATTACGGATCACGGCACTTTCTTCTCGGGGCATTTCCTACGCGAAAACAACGCCATAAAAAAGATCATCTTCGAACAATCCACCCCGCTTTTGAGTACGGAGGGATTACCCGTTCTGAAGCCCGGAAACGACTCCGAGGGGTTGTCCGTGCGGAAAGATGGGCAAATTTTTGTATCGTTTGAGGGGCCCGCTCGCGTGTTGTCGTATCGCAATACGTTGAGTAAAGCCGTCGACATCCCCGTGCCCGAAAGCTTCATGAAATTGCCAAAAAACGGCGCGCTTGAGGCACTGGCTGTTGCTCCTAACGGCGCGCTGTTCACCCTTGCCGAGGG
Source organism: Falsihalocynthiibacter arcticus (assembly GCF_000812665.2). Taxonomy (GTDB): domain Bacteria; phylum Pseudomonadota; class Alphaproteobacteria; order Rhodobacterales; family Rhodobacteraceae; genus Falsihalocynthiibacter; species Falsihalocynthiibacter arcticus. The sequence continues at coordinate 1,319,143 of NZ_CP014327.1, read as the reverse complement.
GGTTTCCAAACACACAAATCCGCATTCGGTCTTTCGCTATTTTAATGGAAAATGGAAACTATTCGCCACCATTGAAAGGCGTGGGAAATTCCTGCCTGTGGACGCTGAATTTGGGCCTGATGGAAAATTCTATTTGCTGGAAAGGAACTTCAGCGTGCTCGCGGGTTTCCAATCTCGTGTCCGTCGATTTGATATAGTTGGGAATGATTTTGGACAAGAAGACGTCATTTTGGAAAGCACGTTCGGGCAACATGGAAATCTTGAAGGCTTGTCCGTTTGGCGTGATGCTTTGGGAAATACGCGCCTAACCATGATCGCAGATAACAACTTCAAGTTTTTCCTGCGCAGCGAAATTGTCGAGTATTCGTTGACGGAATAGCTTGCAAACTGTGGTTCCGTTGGTTAAACGCCTCCCGTCCCGCAAGGTGTGGGGCCGAGTCTCCGCTACCTTGAAAAAACGGAATCAAAACATGAAGAAAATTCTTCCTGGCGTCCTCGCCATGGCTGCCATCGTTGTGACCAGCAACATTCTGGTGCAATTTTTGCTGGGCGACTGGCTCACGTGGGGCGCCCTTACTTATCCTCTTGCGTTCCTTGTGACGGATATCATGAACCGCGTTTATGGTGTTTCCGCCGCACGGCGTGTTGTCCTCGTGGGCTTCTTTGTTGGCATTATTTGCTCGCTTATCGGAACCCAAATCATCGGCGAATACGGCCCCCTCGTTGCCCTCAGAATTGCGGTTGCCTCCGCGGTTGCGTTTCTTGTCGCGCAGTTGCTGGACATCTCTATTTTCAATCGCCTTCGGGATGGCAAGTGGTGGAAAGCGCCCCTCGCTTCAACTTTGGTCGGATCGGTGGTGGACACCGCGCTATTTTTCACCATTGCTTTTGCGGCCAGTATTACGATTTTTGGCGCCGAATCTGATGCCGCGATCAGTTGGGCATGGGAGAGCGTCCCCTTCCTTGGAGTTGGGACGGCAGTACCTTTGTGGGTGTCGTTGGCCTGCGCCGATTGGGCGGTAAAACTCGCCCTCGCCTTAATCGCATTGGTGCCATTTCGGGTCATTGTTACAAAACTTCATCCAAATGTAGCGTAAAACATTTTGACAATCCCAAAATATGTGGCAGGCTTCTAGTTATCGTAACAACTTGAAAGGAGGTGCCTATGATTATTGGGAAACAGGAGCAGATGGCTAAGGTCACGAGCGGGGAAATGTTTAGGAGGCAGTCCTTCTAAATATAATCCAGCTCTAGGGCTCTGTTTCGCCCTTTTAGCCACCTCCACTTCTCGAGGGGAGCCCTAGTGAGTTTCACTAGGGCTCTTTCCGTTGAACGGCGTGCATGTTAACTCTCTAAAGGGCCGAGCAGGAAATCCTTAACACATGTTAGTTATCAACGAAGCCATAACTCTTGCAGACTGGGAACTTTCCGAGAGTTTCACCCGCAGTTCTGGCCCTGGGGGACAGAACGTTAATAAGGTATCCACGGCAGTTGAGTTACGCTTTGAAGCGGCTCGCAGCCCCAACCTTCCGGCGGACGCCAAGACCCGACTAAAACGCCTTGCGGGTCGAAAATGGACACTCGAAGGCGCGCTCATCCTTCGCGTTGAGGACACGAGGAGCCAAGCGCGCAATCGCGAGATCGCCAGAGAGCGCCTAAAAGAGCTTATTCTTGCGGCTCTAAAACGCCCAAAACATCGCGTCAAAACGCGCCCAACCCTCGCGAGCAAACGGCGGCGGGTTGAAGGAAAAGTGCAACGTGGGCAGGTGAAATCCCTACGCGGGCGCGTCAATACAGACGACTAGCTTGCCTCAGACTTCGACATTAAAGGCTGTTTGCTCACCAACGTCAAAGACCCGTTTGTATCTTGCGATCTCTTCGGGGGGCCCCATCGCCTTGGCAGGGTTGTCAGAAAGTTTGACCGTGGGATGGCCGTTGGCGTTGACTGCTTTGCAGACCAATGAGAAAGGCGCAAGGCCATCGTTTTCAACCAAACCGCGGAAATCATTGGTCAGTAGTGTCCCCCAACCAAAGGATACCCGCACGCGGCCCGCAAACATTGCTTGCAGCTCAATGATTTTCTCAACGTCGAGACCGTCAGAGAAAATGACCAGTTTTTTCGTGGGATCTTCGCCGCGCTCTTTCCACCAATTGATCGCGATTTCTGCGCCGATTGCGGGATCGCCGCTGTCGATCCGAATGCCCGTCCAACTGGCGAGCCAATCTGGAGCTTCACGCAAAAATCCCTCTGTGCCGTATGTGTCGGGCAGAATGATGCGAAGATTTCCCTCATGCTCCTCATGCCAATCGGCAAGAACTTTGTAGGGAGCCTCGCGCAACGTAGCATCATCGGGAGCCAAAGCCGAGGAAACCATCGGCAACTCATGTGCGTTGGTGCCAATCGCTTCAACTTCGCGGCGCATCGCAATCAGGCAGTTCGAGGTGCCAACAAACTTTTCCGAGAGACCTTCCTGCATGGCTTGAACGCACCAATCCTGCCACATAAAGGAATGGCGACGGCGCGTTCCAAAATCTGCGATCCTGAGGCCGTCAACATGTCTCAACCGCTCGACTTTTTCCCAGACTTTTGTCATGGCGCGGGCGTATAGAACTTGAAGTTCAAACCGGCCCATATCCGCCGTGACGGCTCGACTGCGCAATTCCACTAAAATGGCAAGGGCGGGGACCTCCCAGAGCATGACCTCTGGCCAAGTCCCTTCAAAAGTCAGCTCATATTGCCCGTCGATTTTTTCGAGATGATAGGCGGGTAATCGGAGTTTTTCGAACCACTCCATGAAATCGGAGCGAAACATTTGCCGCTTCCCATAGAACATATTCCCGCGCAGCCAGGTGCTCTCTCCACGGCTCAGGGAAAGGCTGCGCATATGGTCGAGCTGCTCGCGTAATTCGCCTTCATCAATGATGTCCGCCAAACGGATATTTTTGCTGCGATTGATAAGGGAAAACGTGACAATTGCGGTGGGTTCATTTCGAAAAACCGATTGGCACATCAGCAGTTTGTAAAAATCTGTGTCAATCAAAGACCGAACGATCGGGTCAATCTTCCATTTGTGGTTGTACACGCGTGACGCGATATCGACCATTGCTCAGCCCCCGTTAAGTTCCCTTTGTGATAGGGCATAGGGCGCCGTTCGAAAAGCCAGAACTAGCGTTGTGCAATGTGAAAGCTGACGCAATCCAACAATTCTTTCATTTTTACCGGTTTTGTGAGGAAGCCGTCCATGCCTGAATTTAGGCATTCTTCGCGGTCACTATTAAAAGCGTTGGCCGTAAGCGCAATAATAATTGCGCGCGATCCATCCTCTTCCTCAAATTTTCGAATGCACCGTGTCGCCTGTAAGCCGTTCTGCTTAGGCATTGAAACATCCATCAACACCAATTCTGGCTTGTGTTTTTTGTACTGCTCCACGGCATCAATGCCGTCTTGAGCGAACTGAAGATCACCCGCGTGCCGCTCCAGCATTTTTCGGATTAACAAGCGATTTGTACCGTTATCTTCGGCAACAAGGATTCGCTTATCGCGTAGATCCAATACATTCGAAAGGGGCGCGGCCTCCAGAGGCCGCAGGTTTTCAACACCGGAGTGCGCGGATAGCGTGAGCGACAGCGTGAAACACGACCCTACTCCAATGGTAGATTGGACGTGAATGTCGCCCCCCATTTCAAGGGCAAATCTGCGTGATATCGTGAGCCCCAATCCCGTACCGCCGTAATTGCGGGTGGTGTCCTCTTCAGCCTGGGAAAATTCATCGAAAATCCGCGACAGGGCCTCAGGTGCAATCCCAATACCTGTATCCTTGACGGCGATTTCAATTAAATTCCCCGCGCAAACGGATTGAATATTGACACAAATGGCTACTTCTCCTTGGGGCGTGAATTTGATGGCGTTGCCAACAAGATTGATAACGATTTGGCGGATATGTCCAACGTCACCGACAAAGAAATCTGGTGTATCGGGGAGGAATTCCAAATTAATTCCGATGCCTTTTTCCTCCGCCAATGGTGCCAGAAGATTAACGGACTCCGTGAGACAACGAGACAGAGAAAACGGCTCCATCAGGATTTTAATGCCTCCAGCGTCCAGTTTGGAGAGATCGAGAATATCATTGATGATTCGCAACAGCGCTTCGCCTGAACTGAGGATCGTATCCGTATACTTTCCTTGATCGCCCTCAAGTTTTGTTTGTTTGAGCAAATCGGCCATGCCAATGATCCCATTTAGGGGCGTCCGTATTTCATGGCTCATGGTTGCCAGAAAATTGGCCTTGGTCCGCGCACCTTCTTCGGCTGCAACTTTTGCGAGGGCCAACTCTTTCTCGCGTTCCTTTGCCTGAGTGATGTCACGCTCCACCGAGATCACCTTGGCGAGCGTCCCGTTTTCCGAAATAATCGGCGTGATATTCGCATCGACCCAAACGATCTCTCCCGATTTCGTGTGGCTCTGAATTTCGACCCGAATTGATTTGTGTTGGCCAAGCGCATCAGCGATGGCTTTTAATGTCTTCGGATCGGTTTCTGGACCGTTTAGGAGATCGGCCACCTTCCTGCCCAAAACTTCTTCTCGATCGTATCCAGTAATTCTTGTAAAAGCTGGGTTCACCCATTCAATCCCGCGGTCAGGACCCGAAATAATTACGCTGTCATTCGCAGACTGTGCCACCAATGCGAGATTTCGAGAATGCAATTCCTTTGAAATGAGGGTCGCGTGCATCTCTGCAAGTTTTCTCTTTTGTTCAAAAATATTTCTACTATTCGCGAGTCGCCGTTTGAAGGTGGAATTCGCGTAGCTAATATATAGGAACGTCATATAGGCCAACATGGCCGTTGCGAGCGTATCGAAGGGATTTGGATTTCCGTTCCCTGACGCTGCGAAAAAGTCCGAAAAACTCAACCAAATCACGACGCAAACATAGACCGAGAGCCGTGCTTTACTCGCGCGTTTGTGATATTCCCACACAAGCCCAGCGTTGATGGATGCACCCGTCAGGAAAATCATAGCAAAATAGTGGGTCGACCCGTCGACAACAGAAAACCACGTGAAAAGAACACACAGTCCAAGCGTACATCCCTGTATAAAGGCCGTCACAGTGCTTAATTTAAGTGCCCGAGGAAGGTCTTTTGGGTCCAAATCCACTTTGGTGAGGCGATAGAGACAAAAACAATCCAACACCTCGCCACAGACAACCAAAACCGCCATGGCCAGCCCAAAGAAAGGGGAGACGAACCATGCAAGGGCAATCGCCCCCCGAGGGTTACAATTTGACGGCTTTTAAAATCGCGCACGCGCGCGCGCCCATAGCGAAGGAAGAGACCTTCAGGCGTATAGCGGGCCTCGAATTCCTTGATTTCGTCCGTAGGTGTTTTTACCGATGAGGTCATTTCCGCTGGGTTCCGATGCACAATATACGAGCACCCTGCCAGCTAGAGTTTAAAAATCACTTATCTTTCGTAGAAAAATCAAAGCAATTTTATACCTTTACTTACCATCCGTGCCTCGGCGGCTTTTAGGGACCCGTCCAAATCAATGGCGCGACAGGCCGCGCGGTCAACTTCGACATCTAGCCCAAGGCCCGCCGCGTCGAGGGCCGAGTAGAAAACGCAATAATCCGTTGCCAATCCGACAAGGCGCACCAAGGTAATGCCGCGCGCCGACAAATACCCCGCAAGGCCCGTAGGTGTGACGTGGTCATTTTCAAAGAACGCGGAATAGCTATCAAGGGACGGGTCCATACCTTTGCGAATAATGACGTCGGCGGAGTCTGTCCGTAAATCGGGGTGGAATGCGGCGCCGTTTGAGCCTTGGATGCAGTGATCTGGCCAGAGGACTTGCGGACCATAGGGCATCTCGATCATTTCAAACGGGGCTCTATCAGCGTGAGAACTCGCGAAGGACGCGTGTCCTGCGAGGTGCCAGTCTTGTGTGAAAACACGGGTTTGATACTGGCCAAGCATGTCATTGATGAGGGGGACAATTGTATCGCCATCCGTGACGGCCAAGGCACCCTTTGGGCAGAAATCATTTTGGACGTCGATAACAAGGAGAGCTTCGTTGGCGGGGCGCATGGAGGAAACCTTTCGTTTTAGGATTGGTAAGAGGCCATTTGTCCTGCGTCAACTGTAGCCCTTGCGAGCGGGCCATCATGCGCTTATTTAAACGTCCATGACAGTTGTAGCCGCCTTATATCATTTCACCCGTTTCGCCAATCCCGACGCCCTGCGCGCGCCCATCCTTGCGCTTTGTGCCGAGGAGGGAATCAAAGGATCGCTTCTGGTCGCAGCCGAAGGCGTGAACGGAACGGTTGCCGGACCGCGCGCCGGTGTTGATCGTTTGCTGGTGCATCTGCGCTCGCTTCCAGGATGCGCGACGCTGGAGCATAAAGAGAGCCCCGCCGCCGAGATGCCGTTTGGGCGGATGAAAGTGCGCCTTAAGAAAGAGATCGTGACGATGGGGCAGCCCGACGTCGATCCGACGGCGTCAGTTGGGCACTATGTTGCGCCCAAGGATTGGAATGATCTGATCACACAAGACGACGTTGTGGTGATTGATACACGCAACGATTACGAAGTCGCCATCGGGACGTTTCAAGGCGCGATAGACCCTGAAACCAAAAGTTTTGGCGAATTCCCCGCATGGTGGGAAGCCAATAAGGATCGCTTTCACAACAAGCGCGTGGCGATGTTTTGCACAGGGGGTATTCGCTGCGAGAAATCGACGAATTACCTGATTGGGCAAGGGGTTGAGGATGTGTTTCACCTTAAAGGTGGCATCCTGAAATACCTCGAAGAAGTTCCTGCTGACGACAGCACGTGGGAAGGCGAATGCTTCGTCTTTGACGGACGGGTGTCGATTGGACATGGCCTGACGGAAGGGCCGCATGTTCTGTGCCACGCCTGTCGGCAACCTGTTTTGCCAGAAGACACCAAGCGCCCAGAATTTGAAGATGGGGTGAGTTGCCACTTGTGTTACGACACCACCTCTGAGGATCGCAAAACGCGGTTCCGCGAACGGCAAAAACAAATCGCCCTCTCGGCGGCACGTGGCGAGCGCCATTTCGGGGCACATAGCTAGCCTGTTAAAAACGCTGCCCTACATAGATATAATATGTGTCTTCACCCGTATCCGCGCGCGCAGCATCCATCGAAAAATCCAAAGGGAATTTTTGGGAAAGACGGAAGCGCAAACCAACGCCGCCAGAGGACCTAATATTTTTCGATGTCATATCTGAAAAATCGGGACCTACATTGCCTAGACCCGCAAATACCACATAGCCTAGACGATCGGTGACGACGCCGCGAACCTCGGCCTGAACCGACACCAAGCTGTTGTTCAAAACTTCCCCAAAAGCAAAGCCACGAAAAGCATCAACCGTGCCAAGACCACATTGGTCAAAGAAAGGAGCGCCTTCGGATGCGTTACAAATCGTTGCCTGCGACGCAACGACCAAACTATCGTTTACGCTTGTGTAATTATCAAGTTTTGCAATCGACTTGGTATATGTGCGCTCAAAAACTTTACTTTCAACAATGTTATAATTGCTATTGATCGACAGATGTGAGCCCGCAGTTGGATAGGTTGAGTCATTGCGCGTATCAATTTCAAACATTGGGCCGATTTTCCAAATTTTCAAATCGGCGTCTCGCTCTAAGATTGGCGGCAAACTACCCGATGAATTTAGACCCAACTCGGTTTCAACGTAGGCGGTATTCAATCCAAGGCGTATCGCGTCCGTAAGACCGTATTTCAAAGTGAAGTTTACCAGCCGACCTTCCTGCTCCAACGGAATTTTCGGGCCATGGCCGTCGAAGAGAGAATAATCGTAGTTCAGCGAGACTTCTCCCAGCGTTAAGGCCAGATTCCAACGGTTCTCGTCCCACGCAATATCGCCTGAAATGCCATAGCCAAAACTACCATTGTCGGTTTTAAATCCGCCTAACCCCACATAGGAATCGTCCGAGACATCGTCCATTGCAAACAAATACCCCGCACCAAGCGCAAACCCTGAGCCCAGCGTAGGGTTCTTAATTGGAATAGGCGCTGCGACGAAACTGCCATGGGTAAAACCAAAGGCGCTCGCCTCCTGAGCCACAGTCGCTTCACCATTCGCCGTGGATTTCCCCAACGCTCCCTGCGCATGTGCCCCCGCCAAAGGGGTTAGAGTCGCCAGAAAGCTCAAAGCTATGTTTTTCAAATGCATTGTCGGCAATCTTTCATTTACTTTGAGGGGTCCGTAAAAATTCATTTCTTCAGGCCGGATACTAGGGGCAATTGTTCAGGGTTTCTAGGATTAAGCGCTATTCTTTTCGCAAAATTGCACCAAGATCAATGCGTGGCGTTAGACGGGTTGTCTCGGCAGGGGGACGCTCTTTTTCTCCCAATCGTGCAATGATCAAAGCCGCGGCACGGTTGCCAATTCCTCGGCGTGGCGACACGGACGTTGCCATACGACACGGCAAAGCCTGAACGAATTCCAAACCGTTAAAACCCACAATTGCCACAGCGTCGGGGATGGAAATGCCCTGCGCCATACAGGCAAATCCTCCGCCCGCCGCCATGTCGTCGTTCGAGAAATAAAGACAATCGAGCGTCGGCGACTCTAATAGAATCTCTTCAGTCAATCGGCGCCCCAACACCATTGAGGATGCCGCGTCGGTGGTTTTTTCCGAGACAAACTCAAGACCATGCTCCGCAAGCGCGTATCGAAACCCGTCGAGGCGTTTGCGCGCACGAACGTCCACGGCCCCCACATAGCCAAACGCCCGAAACCCGCGCTCCAACAACGCCTCAGCCATCGTTTTTCCCGCGTCAAAATTCGATATTCCCACACAACAATCCACGGGATCACCGTCCAAATCCATGATCTGAACAATCGGAATGTCGGCGTCTCGCAACAAGGCGCGGGTCTCTTCGGGTTGATCGAGCCCTGTCACAATTAGGCCCGCCGGACGCCAAGACAGCATTTGGCGAATAATCCGATATTCGCGTTCTGGATCGTATTCCGTCACGCCAAAAACCGGCTGCAAGCCCGTGCCTTCGATTTCCTCCGCGATACCGCTCAACACTTCGGGAAACACGGCGTTGGTCATGGAGGGCACGATCACGCCGATCAAATCGGACGCTCGATTGGACAGGGACGTCGCCAACGGGTTGCCCACATATCCAAGGGCACGCGCGGCTTTTTGGACGCACTCATAGCTTTGCTTGGAAACGCCTTGCGGCGAACGCAGCGAACGGGACGCGGTCATTTTGCTCACCCCAGATTTCAAGGCGACATCCGCGAGTGTTGGCCGTTTTTTTGCCACGAGACCTCCTCATGCGACAGCGACTTTAAGGCAGTTTAGCCAGAAACCAACCGGAGCACACCCTTGACTTTCAGTTCCCCCTCGCCCAATGTATTCATTAAATGGTATCGGTACCAAAATTCGGAGCACGTTGGATGGCCAAACTCAAAACAGCCGTGATTGGCCTTGGTTCGATGGGCTGGGGCGCGGCGATCTCGCTTTTGCGGGAGGGGCTTCCGACCGTCGGGGTGGATATTCGATCCGAGGTTTTGGCGAAGTTTGAAGCAGAAGGTGGCACGACGACCACCTCCCCCGCTGAGGCGGTAAAAGACGCAGATATCGTCTTTATTTTCGTGGTGAATGCCGCCCAGACCGAAGCGGTTTTGTTCGGAGAAAACGGGGCTGTTGCAGCGGCGCGCCCGAATACAATTTTCGCCCTCTGCGCCACGATGCAACCCAATGATGCCATCGAGCTTTGCGAACGGATTACCGACGCTGGAATGCGCGCGCTGGACCTACCCGTATCAGGTGGCGCGGCCAAAGCCTTAAGTGGTGAAATGACCCTGATGGCAGCGGGCGATCCCGCCGATTTTGAACGCGCGGCGCCCGCCCTTGACGCGATTGCCACCAAGATTTTCCGCCTTGGCGATACCCCCGGAATGGGCTCGCAAGTTAAAATGATTAACCAGCTTCTTGCAGGCGTTCATATCGCCGCAACCGCAGAAGCCATGACCCTTGGCGCGGCGGCGGGGATTGACCTGAAAACCCTGTATGACGTGATCAGTTCCTGTGCAGGGACATCTTGGATGTTTGAAAATCGAGGCCTGCACATCGTGAACGGCGATTACACCCCGCATTCGGCAGTAGATATTTTCGTCAAAGATCTTGGGATAGTCGCCTCCGAAGCCGAAGCCCTTGGATGCCCAACGCCCCTGACGGCGACATCTTTGGCACTGTTCAAAGAGGCAAGCGCCGCCGGTTTAGGCCGCGAAGATGACGCGGCGGTTGCCAAAATTCTCGCGGCCAAGGGCGGGGTTTCCCTGCCAAACCTTCCGCAAAATTAGGAGAAGACTATGAGCGTTGTTTTGGGCTGTATCGCCGATGATTTCACAGGTGCCACGGATATTGCAGGCCTGTTGGCGCGCAGTGGCGTGAAGGTTTCCTTGCGGATGGGCCTACCTGAGGAGGCCCCCGAAACATGCGAAACCTCGGCCTTTGAAGTGATCGCCTTAAAATCGCGCACGGCCCCTGTCGCGGAGGCCATCGCGGAAACGCGGGCCGCGCTTGACTGGCTCAAACGCGCGGGGGCGAAACGGTTTTTCTGGAAATATTGCTCCACTTTTGACAGTACAGCCGAGGGAAATATTGGTCCTGTGGCCGAGGCGCTTATGGCCGATCTGCAAACCTGCCAGACAATTTACTGCCCTGCGTTTCCCGAAAACGGACGGAGCATTTTCATGGGGAACCTCTTTGTCGGGGAGCAGCCATTGGCGGAAAGCCCGATGAAAGACCACCCCCTCACCCCGATGTGCGACAGTAATTTGATGCGCCTGCTTGCCCCCCAAGTGCAGGGCGAGGTTGGGCTGGCCAATCGGCTTTGTGTGGCAAAGGGTGCGGAAGCCCTTAGGGCGCGCCTCGCAGAATTGCGCGCGGATGGGATTGCCCATGTGGTGGTTGATGCGGTGGCGAACGAGGACCTATATACCATCGCCGAAGCGTGCCGCGACATGCCGCTTATGACGGGGGGCAGTGCGGTGGCGATGCCCCTGCCCGCGCTCTATATGGCGGACGGCACGCTGTCATCAGACGCAGAGAAAGTGCAGAAACCTGTGCTGCCGGAAGGGGCGATTATTCTCTCGGGAAGCTGTTCAAAGATGACCCGCGTCCAAGTTGCCGCGTGCTTGGAAACGGTCGCGGGTTATCAGCTTGATCCGTTGGAACTGGCGGCAAAGGGAGTAGACGCGGCCCGTGCGTGGCTTGCCAAACAAGATCCGTTCGCGAGCAAACTGATCTATGCCACGACCGACCCCGATGGCGTACGCGCCGCACAAGACAAGTTTGGTACTGCCAAGGCAGGCCAGATTGTCGAGGATGCACTGGCGCAATTAGCGATTGATGCACGCGACGCTGGTACCCGCCGATTTGTCGTGGCGGGCGGGGAAACCTCAGGCGCCGTGACGAAGGCGTTAAAAGTATCGCGCCTGACCATCGGATCCGAAATCGCGCCCGGTGTCCCTTGGACATATTGCGAAAGCGACGGACATGAGATTGCGCTGACGTTAAAATCGGGTAACTTTGGCAGTGAAACCTTTTTCGCAGATGCGCTGGAAAAACTAAACGAAAATTGAGGCTCAATGGCACTTCCTATTTCGGCAAACCTTGGCTTTTTATGGAAAGAGTTGTCCCTGCTTGAGGCTATTCGCACCGCGAAGAATGCGGGTTTTGATGCCGTTGAATGCCACTGGCCCTATGATACGGACCCAAAGGACGTGCGCGAGACACTCGAAAGTGTCGACATGCGCATGCTTGGCCTAAATACTGCGCAAGGCGGTGCGGGTTTGAATGGGCTTTTGGCCGTAGTTGGGCGGGAGGTCGAAGCCCGCGCTTCGATCGATCAGGCGATTGCGTATGCCGCAGCCATTGGAACACCAAATGTGCATGCGATGGCGGGTTTTGCGCGGGGGGATACGGCGCATAATTGCTTTGCTGAGAATTTGAAATATGCCTGTGGTGAAGCCGCCAAACATGGGATCACAATTCTGATTGAACCCCTTAATACCTATGATGCGCCAAATTACTTTTTGCAAACTACGCCTCAAGCTGCGGCCATTATCGCGGAGGTTGAGGCGCCTAATCTCAAACTCATGTTCGATTGCTATCATGTGCAAATAATGGAAGGGGATTTGAGCCGCCGTTTGATCAAGCTTCTACCGCTTATCGGCCATGTTCAGATTGCCTCCGTACCCGAGCGCTGCGAACCTGATTGTGGGGAAGTGAACTATGCCCATATTTTTATGCACTTGAGCAAGATAGGCTACGACGGCGCCATTGGTGCGGAATACAAGCCCGTCGCAACCACCGACGCGGGCCTTGGTTGGCTCAAAAACGGGACTTTGTTTTAGACGCACACCCGCGCTCTTAACAAACATTGACATGCGCACAAGTTGGGTTCATCGATACCCCCTAACACAAAAACTGGAGTTCATATGTCACGCCCAATTGCCCTTATTACCGGTGGTGCCCAAGGCATCGGATTTGCTTGTGCCCAAGCGATTGCAGAGAATGGTGCACGGATTGTTGTCGCCGATATTAACGGAGCAGGCGCGCAGAAAGCCGCAGAAGAATTGGGCAATGACGCCGTTGCAATTACCTGCGACATGAGCGATCCCGCCCAAATCACCGCGATGTTTGATAAAATCGAAGCTGAGGTTGGCAACGTTTCCGTCCTTGTAAACAACGCGGGCGTGTCGATCCCCTCAGACTTCCTTGAAACCTCGCTTGAGGATTTCCAGAAAGTTCTGAGCATCAATACGATCGGCGTTTTCCTTGCCACACAGCGCGCGGCGAAAACCATGGTCGCGAACGGCATCAAAGGCGCGATTGTAAACATGTCGTCGGTCAATGCGGTGGTCTCGATCCCAACCATCGTCGCCTATTGCACGTCTAAAGGTGGCGTAATGCAGATGACAAAAGCCACGTCGCTTGCGCTTGCGCCACACGGCATTCGCGTTAATGCGGTTGGACCCGGCTCTATCGACACTGAAATGTTGTCGAGCGTGAATGGCAACCCAAAAGCGATGGAAACACTGCTGTCACGAACACCGCTTAAGCGCCTCGGTACGGCGCGTGAAATCGGCGATGTGGTGGCGTTTTTGGCTTCCGAAAAGGCCAGCTATATCACGGGCGAGACGATTTACGTCGACGGCGGACGTCTTGGAATGAATTACACCTGCTAGGCGCTTTTGGCGGGCAGATAAATAAAAAAGGGCCGCGAGTTAATCGCGGCCCTTTTTGCATGTGTCAGGAAGGGGCGGTTAACGACCCATCCAACCGCCATCAACGGTTAGGACGGTGCCATGCACATAATTCGCCGCGTCGGATGCGAGGAAGACCGCAGGGCCGGCGAAGTCTTCAGGCTGGCCCCAACGGCCCGCGGGAATGCGTTCAAGAATGGAGCGCGCGCGGTCCGGATCGTCCTGCAAAGCTTGGGTGTTGTCGGTGGCGATATAGCCGGGTGCGATGGCGTTGACGTTTACGCCTTTGCCCGCCCATTCGTTGGCCAGAGCTTTGGTTAATTGCCCGATTGCGCCTTTGGATGCCGCATAACCTGGAACGGTAATGCCGCCTTGGAAAGTCAAAAGCGAAGCGGTGAAGATGATTTTCCCAGAACCGCGCGCAACCATGTTTTTGCCAATTTCGCGGCTAAGAACAAACTGGGCGTTCAAATTAACTTCGATAACTTCGTCCCACATTTCGTCGGGATGTTCAGCGGCAGGGGCACGTTTTATTGTGCCCGCGTTATTCACCAAAATATCAATTGTGGGATGGTCCGCTTGGACAGTTGCGGCAAAAGCCGTGACAGCTTTGCGATCGCTGAAGTCACATTGGTAGGCCGAGAAGGTGCGGCCAAGGGCTTCGACTTCCTTGGCAACGGCGCTTCCTGTTTTTTCAAGCGAAGCACTGACCCCGATGATATTCGCGCCAGCAGCCGCGAGCGCGACTGCGATGCCTTTGCCAATGCCGCGTTTACAGCCAGTGACGAGGGCAGTTTTGCCCGTGAGGTCGAACGAAGGTAGAGAAGACATTTTGCAACTTTCTGAGGTATTTTGAGAAGCGACGATCACACCACCTAATGATTTAACGATAGAGCTTGGTTGGAAGCCACATCGACAATTCCGGAATGAACGTCAGCAAGAGGAGCACCGAAATCAGCGGAACCAAGAATGGAGCCGTCGCCACAACGCAGCGCTCAAACGGCACATCCGACACCTTGGCGAGCACATAGAGAACCATGCCAACAGGCGGAGTGAGCAAGCCGATCATCAAATTCAAGATCAGGATAATCCCGAAGTGCACCGGATCAACGCCGACCGTCATCGCCACGGGCAGAAGCACAGGAGTCAGAATCGTAATGGCGGCAATTGTTTCCATGAAACACCCAACAACCAGAACAATCAGCATCATGATCAACAAGATTGCGGTTTTGTTATCCGTGAAGCCCAACAACTCGTTTGCAAAGGACTGAGCAACCTGTTCGGACGTCAAAATCCATGCGAAAATGGTGGAGGCGGCGACGATCATCATGATCGAAGCTGTGGTCTCAACTGTGTCCATAGAAACGCGCAGGATGCGTTTAAAATTCAACGTCCGGTAGACAACAAGCCCGAGGAACAAGGAATAGACAACAGCGGCAATTGCGGCTTCGGTTGGAGTAAAGATGCCAAAGAGGATACCGCCAACAATGATGATCGGGGTAAACAAGGGCAAAATCGCTTGAACAAATGCCTTCAGGAATACGTTCAACCGAAAGCGGTCATCGCGGGGGTAGTTGCGAATTTTCGCATAGACCGCAACCATGATCATCAGGGAAAAAGCCATCAGAAGACCGGGGATAAGACCCGCAGCGAACAGCTGTCCGATAGATGTGTCCGCAATAACACCGTACACCACGAGGGGAAGGGAGGGCGGAATTATCGGTCCGATTGTTGAGGAGGCGGCCGTGATGCCAACCGAGAAATCCGTGTCATAGCCCGCTTCACGCATGGCTTTGATTTCGATGTTCCCGAGGCCACCCGCGTCAGCAACCGCTGCGCCCGACATCCCAGCGAAAATGATGCTGGCACCAACGTTTACGTGGCCGAGGCCCCCGTACATCCAGCCCACAGCCGATCGTGCGAACGCGAAAATTTTCGTCGTCACACCAGCCGAGTTCATCAAGTGACCCGCCATGATAAAAAACGGGACTGCGATTAACGGGAAGCTATCAATCCCCCCGACCATACGGTGCAAAACCACCATGCTTGGCACACCATCAATGAGTGTGAACGCAAGCGACGCAACACCCAGTGCAACCGCCACAGGGGCTCCTGCAATGAGGAGCAGGAAGAGAATAATAAAGAGAAGGGCCAAAGCCATAGTGCTGCTCGCTATCTATTTTGGAACGTCATGCAAGGCGCTCTCTTCGATTTCACGAAGGACGTCTTCTGGCGACTGACGGATTTTGTGGATGAGCCACCAAAGGGAATACAATGCCATCACAGCGAGGCTGAATGAGACAGCGTAATAAAGGGCGTTCTTTGGAAGCTCCATCGAGGCCATTTTAGTTTTTGTTTTGAGAGCAAGCTTATACGCCTGAAGCGACATAAAGGCCCAAAACAGCATCGTCAGGACCTCCATCGCGACGGTAAGCCATTTGCCCACGACAGGAGAGAGGTAACGATAGAAGAATTCGAGGAAAATATGCGTGCCTTTACGACTTACCGAAATTGCCCCGAAAAAGGCAACAACAACAAGAACGTAACGCGCAAGCTCTTCGGTCCAAGCGAGGCTATCGTTCAACACATACCGCGTGAAGAACTGTACGAAAACCACAATTGAGAGACCCCATAGGGCAATAAGACCCGGCAAATCAGCAGTGCCGAAATCCGAGATGTCTACTTCCGAGTCCATGAAAACGAATTCAGAGCGCGCGTCTTGCGCGCCCTGACTGTCGTTGGGATTGTTCATTTCTGTTCCCACAATCCGTTCAGATCAAAGCTCGCCGAGGCGCTTGTAGTGATCCAAAGTGTATGGAACGCCGTCGCCTGTAAGCAGTGGTTCTACAGCAGCTTGGAATGGTGCTTTGTCAACTTCATTGACCGTAATGCCTTGATCGCGAAACCAAGTGATCAGGTCTGTCTCAGCTTGGTAGATTTCATCCGACGACTTCTGAGCGGCTTCTTGGAGAACTGCACGCACAATGGATTCGTCTTCGCCCACACGCTCGAGAGCGTCATCGGAAGCGATGATCAAGAGTGAGTTCAGAATGTGACCTGTGAGGTTAATGTTGGATTGAACCTCATAGAATTTTTTGAACTGAATTGTTGGTAGCGGGTTTTCTTGGGCATCAACAACACCTTGCTGAAGCGCAAGATAAACTTCGGAGAACGCCATTGGAGTTGGGTTTGCGCCAACTGCATTCGGGAACATCAACATCAGCGGCGAGTTAGGCACGCGGATCTTAAGACCCTTCATGTCTTCTGGCACCAAGATTGGCACATTGGATGTTACGTGACGCTGACCATAGTATACGAGGCCCAAAACTTGGTTCCCTGTGGCCTCGTGGTAACCTTCGGACAACTCAGCAAAGAGTTCGCTTTCACGATAAGATTCCCAGTGGTCAAAGCCACGCATGATGAAGGGGTAATCGGAAATGGCGATGGGGCCATAATACCGCTCAACAAAGCTTGGGCCGGTATAGATAACGTCTACAGCGCCGATGCCGAGACCTTCGTTGATTTCAACTTCTTTCCCAAGCGAGGACGCTGGAAAGACTTTCATTTCTACGCGTCCGTCAGTTAGCTTGGCAATCTCTTCTGCTGCCCATTCCGCGTTTTTATGATACGGCGAACCGATCTCATAAACATGCGCAAACTTTAGAGTTTCCGTCGCAAATGCAACCGAAGCGGATGTCATTGCAAGTACGCCTGCGGCCAAGGCCGTCGTGATTTTAGTAAATTTCATTGTATCCTCCCATTAGCTTGAAAAACTCCAAGCCTATCCAAATCGCCCAAAAAAACAGAGCTACTGCGTTTCTTGACGGCTTCTAGTATAATTAGTATACAAGTTAATAACGAAATCAAGGTGGAAAATTTTCTTCATTTTGAACAGCTTGGTTTAGAAGCCTTGAGGAATCACCCTGGGAGGGGAAGAGATGGCAAAGCCAATTGTTGCAAGTTCGCCTGCCCAACGTCGCCGTCGCGCGCCGAATTCTGCCCCAGAGGGCCGCATGGGTTTACTCAACCGTTCAACCTCCACAATTTCGGATTCAATCTACAACCGCTTGCACGCGCAGATCATTAGCCTCGAGCTTCCTCCGGGCACGCCAATTTCGGAAAACGCGACGGCGCTCGCCGAAGGTGTAAGTCGTACGCCCGTGCGCGAAGCGATCCTACGTTTATCGGACGAGAAGCTGGTTGAAGTGGTGCCAAAATCGGGAACCTTCGTCGCAAGGATACCGGTTTCCGCCCTCCCCGAAGCGCTTATTGCACGTCGCGCTCTTGAGGCGGTGACCGTGCGCTCGGCTACACGTTTGGCCACACGCAGCCAGATTTTGAACCTTCGGGCCTGTGTTGAGAGACACCGAGAAATTACGGACCGAGCGAACATAAGCGCCCTTCATTTGGTCGACGAAGAGTTTCACGCGACCATCGCCTCAATTGGTCGCCTCCCCGGCCTTTGGAAGCTCATTCAACAGGTTAAAGTGCAAATCGACAGGTATCGATGCTTAACCCTAAAGCTACCAAAAGAGCGACGCGCCGAAATGGTTGAGAACGAACATGTGGCGATTATTGAAGCCATGGAAAACGGCGACGGGGATGGCGCCGTTGCAGCAATGGAAGCCCACCTAACGGGCCTACAGTTGCATTTTGCAGTCGGGATCGAGTTGTACCCCGATTATTTCATTCATGACATCGACTTGAATGATTTCGCCGAAATTTAAGACCTCAAACGGGAAAATATAGCGCTCGCCGATAGAGGTGCCACGTCGCGTGTCCCAAGATCGGTAGTGCAATGAAAAGTCCGAGGAAATAGGGCAGCATGGCCGCAAGCATCGAGAGGCCGATGACCCCCGCCCAAACCAACATGACGACCTTATTTTCGGCAACTGTTTTTACGGAAACAATCATTGCCGTCACAAAATCGATTTCCCGGTCCAAAAGAAACGGCAGGGAAACCACGGTCAGTGCATACACCAGTAACGCGACCAAACCGCCAACGATAAACTCAAATCCGATGAGCATCTGTCCTTGAGGTGTCGCGAATATTTCCCACGAGGTCGAGATATTGGTGAGTGACATATTGCCCAGAAAAAGGGCCAGCGACATGTGGGCGAAGAAGCTCCAAAACAGGAAAATGATGACCAGAATTGCGCCAACCCATGGGACTTGCCGCCCCCGTTCGCGCCAAACGACGCCCAAAATATCCGACCATCCCAACGGCTCGCCAACCTCAAGCCGCCGACTGACCTCATAGAGGCCAACCGCGGCAAAGGGCGCCACGAGGGGAAACCCAAGCGAAAGCATGAGAGTCCACGCAAACGTACCGGCGCCACTGACACCGAGGATAATGCCGCAGATCACGTAAAAACTGCTGAAAAATATACCAAAAAGCGGCGCCCGTTTAAAATCACTCGCGCCCATTGCAATACAGGCCCGAAGCTCAAATAGGGTAATTTTGCCAATTTCTGGTGGGTCCGAGGCCTCTAGCCGTGGGTTGTCGTGTGTGTCCTGCATGCGTTGCGTATCCCCTTTGGCAAAGGCTAGCCTGCGACTAGACGCAAATCAATCGTGAGGACGCGTTCGCGGCACGTTGATGCCAAGTTTTGCATCCACGCGCTCGGTAATTTCATCTAGCGAGATTTCCAGTTGAAGCCGCAGACGTTCCATTTCGACCTCTGACACTTTGCGCGGCACATCGTGCGGCCACCGCTCGCAATACCGAACACCTTTGTTAAACGGCCACGCCACCATAGCTTGATCCCACGATGCTCCGAAAATCTTGTGCCGCTTGGTTGCAAATGCGGCAACAAAAATTGGGCAACCGGTTGCGCGCGCCCAAAGCAAAGGCGCGGTTTTGGCAACGCGGGCGGGGCCAGTTGTTCCGTCCACCGCGATCCCCACCGAAACGCCCTCGCGCATTTTTCGTAGAACCTCGCGGGACATAGAAAAACCGCCCTCTCCCTTGGGCATCGCGATGGTTTCAAATCCAAATTCGGTTTGCACGAGTCCAGCCATGCGCCCGCCCTTTGCTTCCGACGTTAGCGAGCAAATTCGTCCCGCTTTGAGGTCAAACAGATACGGCGCCATGAGGAGGCGCTGGTGCCACAGAACAACGATGATCGGACCGTTTTTAAGTGCGGCGCGCATGTCCTCAAAGCCTTCGCTTTCCCAACGGGTTGTCAGCCAAACAAAGCGCACATAATTGGCAAGAACTTTGGCGACAATCCGGTTGAAGACCCGACTGTTTGCTATCTTTTTCCCAAGCGATTGTTTCTTTTTCCCCGACATCTATTTCCCCGAGCGATTTTTGTTTTCTGGAAGGTGTCCCCTTAAGGCCTTCGTTGGTATGTTAAACACCCGCGAAAGGGAACGCCAATCATGGGCGTGCCACACCTAAAGCAGCGGAGCGAACAGACGCGCGATCGGCGCACCGACGCGCAATAATCTCGACTTCTCGTTAAGGTTATAGGCCACCACTTTGCAACGCGTGAAATCTTCTTCCAACATTGCCGCCACCGCGCACGCGGCTCGCTTGTCAAAAACCATGACCGTTGCTTCGAAATTTAACCGACAGGAGCGGTTGTCCATATTTGTTGTACCAATTGATGCGATTGCCTCATCAACGACCAGAACTTTCTGATGCATAAACCCGTCTTGATACTTCAAAATCTTCACCCCGACCTCTCGCAGTTCGTCAAGAAAGGCGAAGGCGGCCAGCCAAGTGATGTAATGGTCAGGGCGTTCAGGCACCATGATACGAACGTCAACTCCACGCAGGGCCGCTAGTTTCAGGACGGTCAAAATATCGATATCTGGAACCAAATAGGGGGAGGCAATCCAAATCCGGTTTTCCGCGGCGGAAATAGCGGCACAGAAATAGAGGCTGCCTGTTTCAAGAGTATCCGCAGGGCCCGTCGCCATAAGCAGCGCATCCATATTTGCGGGCGCACGTGTGGGTGACCAATTCAGATTGTCCCCCAAAACCTGCTTTGTCGCCCAGTGCCAGTCTTCGGAAAACACGAGTTGGAGTTGCAACACGACAGGCCCGATCAGGCGGCAATGCGTGTCGCGCCATGGCCCAAACCCGGGGTCACGCCCCATGTATTCGTCCCCAACATTGAGGCCGCCTGTAAACCCAATCACGCCATCAACCACCAAAGTTTTGCGATGATTTCTAAAGTTGATTTGAAACCGTGTGCGTGGCCCGTGAAGAGAATGGGCATTTACAGTCTCGATGCCACTATCTTCGAGGTCAGCCAAATATTCAGTGGGGAGTTTTGAGCTTCCAACCGCATCAAACAGGAGGCGCACGTGGACACCCCGACGCGCGGCATCAATGAGTTTCTGTTTAAACTCGCGGCCAAGGGTATCGTTTTTGATGATATAGAACTGAACGAGGATGTAGTTTTTTGCGTCGTCAATGGCCGCAAAAATACTCGAGAATGTTGCGGCCCCATTTATAAGGATCTCAATGGAATTTCCCGAAACTATGGGGGCCTGCGCGATATTCTCAAACGTTTGATACCCAACATTGTCGTCATCGCCGACGGCTTCAAATTCTTTCGCGTACTCCGCAATTCTCGCGATAACGCTCCCTGAATCCCGACGTGCAACAATGTACCCTTTAAAGCGGAAATTCCCAAGAAAGAGGTAGGCAGGAATGCCGACCATCGGCAGAGCAAGCAGTAGGAACACCCATGCCACGGACCCCTGTGGCGTGCGCGCAGACGTCACCGCGAAATAGGCGAAAAGCACAGCCGTCGTCCAGAGAACAATGGTACCGACCAGAAGGAGAAACACCAGCATCGCTACCCCTTTCCTATTGCGGTTTAAGTTTGGTTTTCGCTTTGCTTCATCTCAATGAGGGCTTCATTGAACGAGGCTCCCAAAATCAAAAGAGCGGCAAGCAAATACAGGAACATCAACCCGGACATCACGCCCGCAAGACCCGCGTAGGTCACGCTATAGTTCGCGAAATTCCCCAAATAAAAGGTGAACACCTTTGCAAAAACGGCCCAAAGCACGATTGTCAGCAAAACACCCGGCCATACGGACCGAAACGATCGCTTGGCGCCCGTCAGAATGGTATGACATGCAAAAACGCCGAAGATCAGGGGGGTCGCGGCCAGTAACACGCGCAACAATTCGTTATTGAGCACTTCTAGCGGCAAAATTGGAATCACATCCTGAAAGTACGAAAAGTAGATCGGCAGGCCAACAAGAAGGACAGCCACGCCAATTAAAATAACCGTGCCACTCAAAACGAACAATATACAGGTTAGCCGCTTGCGCCAATAGGGCCGGAGGTCTGGTCTACGATAAGATTTTGATATCGCGCGTCGAATAGCATCAACACCCGTCGATGCAAAGAAAACGGTGAGGAGCAAGTTCAATGTGAGAGTCTGCCCAGTGCCTTGGGCCAGAACCGCACGTAGTTCACGCATAATCGGTTCGGCGACAACATCGGGCCAACCGCCAAAAATCAATTCCATCATTTCGGTGGTATTCAAGCTTGTGGTCAACTGACCAGCCAATGCGAGCAGGAAGATCGTAAACGGAAAAATGGCCATCATAATGGCCATAGCAACGTGGCTGCACATTATCCAACCATCGCGAGAATCAAAATCTTTGAGAGCGATAAAGAACGCTCGAAAGACCTGATTAGTTGTCATTTGTCGGGCCCATTGTCAAAACTTTCGCCCCCCTCGCAGCAGAACTACGAGGGGGGAAGTGTATTAAGCCGTGGCGGCTTTGCTATTCAGAGACATCATAATCAGGGAAACGCCGCTTGAAATCAACTCAATAGCCAACAACACACCAAGAATCGTAACGGCAGATTGAGGAAAGTCTGAGAAAATCATCAAAGCCAAGATAACCGACAACGCGCCCGAAATAAGGACAGGCCAAAAAGCGCCCGTTCCTTTGAGAGAGAATGAGACGACGACTTTGGTGATGCCGATCACAAGGAACAGAATTGCAACCAAAAGGGTTAGCGAGATAATCCCAGCGAACGGATTATTTAACAAGGCAACGCCAAGCACAATGCTCACACCGCCAGCAAGAGCTGGCCATACCTTACTACCCGTACCCTCATGTTTGAGCGCCGCATAGAGCTGTACGACGCCACCGATCAGGAACGACCACGCCGCAATTGCGGTCGCCGTGAGAGTTGCGGCAAGGGGATTAGCAAGTGCGAGAATGCCCCCAGCGACGAGGACGATTCCAGCGATAAACCACAATAACCAATGTTTCATTTTATATATCCTTTTGATGGACTTAACCTAAATCAGACTCTGCGCATAATAACCTTCGTCAGGCGACAATTCTAATGGACTTACGAAATTTGAGTCGGTGCGCAGTAGATTTTGTGCAACACAGATAAGACGGCTTCAGCTTCCTTTGAGGCGACGCTGTAATAGATCGTTTGCCCGTCGCGGCGTGTTTTGACCAGCTCTGCGGCGCGTAGCTTTGCCAAATGGTGAGACATTGCAGGCTGAGACAGTCCGCAAATTTCAGTGAGCACTTGCACCGATTTCTCGCTCCCTAAAAGATGACAAAGAACCTTGAGTCGCACGGGTTGTGATAGCATATTCATTAAATGAGCTGCGGCGTCCAAATGATCGTCCAGCGCGTTGATTGAGATATCCATGAATTTACCCCTTGTATATACGCAAATGCTTATATAAGTATTTATCAATAGAAACGCCGAAACGCAAGCCGTTCTGTGTATCTAAGTAAGAAAACAAATGTTGTCTCTACCCAAAAACGCTCTCTTTAGTACTAGAACTTCTAAACTATCGTGAGGTTCAACCATTTGGGAAAGGCGCCAATGCCGAACTAGGAGGACGCTATGTCTGGTTATCCCGTTGATATGAAGCAAAAAACAAATGTTGAGGCCTTCTTTGATGAGGCGACAAATACCATCAGCTATGTGGTCTCAGATCCGGACACCAAAACCTGCGCCGTCATCGACAGCGTGATGGATATTGATTACGCTGCGGGTCGCATAACCTATGAGCACGCGGACAAAATCATCGCATTCATTCGCGAAAACGGCCTTACCCTAGAGTGGATCATCGAGACTCACGTCCACGCCGATCACCTTTCGGCCGCCCCTTACATTCAAGGAAGTCTTGGCGGGAAAATCGGCGTTGGCGACCAAATTTTGGTGGTTCAGGACACCTTCGGAAAA
This sequence comes from Falsihalocynthiibacter arcticus, assembly GCF_000812665.2. Classification (GTDB taxonomy): domain Bacteria; phylum Pseudomonadota; class Alphaproteobacteria; order Rhodobacterales; family Rhodobacteraceae; genus Falsihalocynthiibacter; species Falsihalocynthiibacter arcticus. Next base: position 1,295,671 of record NZ_CP014327.1, on the reverse strand, counting down.
ATCTTCAATGAAGGCACCGAATTCCAACGGGATGGTAGCCAATTTGATGCGCTATACAAAGATGGCGACACCTATAAAATCGGATCCCTGAACGCGTTTGCGATGTACACACCGGGCCACACGCCAGCCTGTATGGTTCATGTCGTGGGCGACGCTGCGTTCGTCGGCGACACGTTGTTCATGCCCGACGGCGGCTCAGCACGGGCAGATTTCCCAGGCGGAGATGCGGGCGAACTCTATGACAGCATCCTCAAAGTATTGAAACTGCCTGACGATATGCGGTTGTTCATGTGTCACGATTACGGACCAAATGGCCGTGATATCGCATGGGAAACAACCGTGGGCGAAGAAAAGGAACACAATATTCATGTCGGAAAAGGCAAAACACGCGAAGAATTCGTGAAATTCCGGACCGAACGCGACGCCACGCTCGGGGTTCCAAAACTTATCATTCCGTCGCTTCAAGTGAACATGCGGGCGGGTGAAGTTCCGCGCGACCCAGACGGCAACCCCATGCTTAAAGTGCCCGTAAACAAGCTCTAGATCCAAGGAGATCCAAACGTGTCTAACATCAGAAAAGTCACAGAGATTTTCTCTGTGAGTGAGCAAGTATTGCCCAGCCAAATGGAAAAAATTGCAGAACTTGGGTTTAAAACAATCATAGATAATCGCCCCGATGGCGAAAGCTTTGACCAACCCAATTTCGTTGAGATCGAGTGCGCCGCGCAAAAACTTGGCCTTAAAGCGATCTATATCCCTGTTGTGAACGGTCAGCCCACCGAAGCCGCCGCAAAGGATTTAAAAGCGGCACTTGGCGATACGCCGACTCCGGTCCTCGCCTATTGTCGTTCTGGCGGTCGGTCGATGGCTCTGTGGACACAGGCAATGGAAAGTTAACTTAGGCAAAAACATGCATAGATACCTGCCAATTCTCACGTGGGGTAAGACCTATTCCCGCACGGCATTTTCCAACGATATGGTCGCCGCGTTGATTGTGACGATCATGTTGATCCCACAATCGTTGGCCTACGCATTGCTAGCAGGGCTACCGCCCGAAGCGGGTCTCTATGCATCCATCCTCCCGATTATCCTTTACGCCATTTTCGGGACCAGCCGCGCGCTCGCCGTAGGGCCGGTTGCAGTTGTCTCCCTGATGACCGCGGCGTCCATTGGCGCCATCGCGGAGACAGGTACGGCGGGCTATGCAATCGCAGCCCTGACTCTCGCCTTTTTGTCGGGCGGCTTCTTGCTGCTTATGGGGATTTTTCGTCTCGGCTTCCTCGCCAATTTCCTGTCGCATCCCGTGATCTCCGGTTTCATTACAGCCTCAGGCGTGTTGATTGCCGCGAGCCAGCTCAAGTATATCTTTGGCATTTCAGCGCAGGGACACACCCTTCCTGAACTTGCCAATTCCCTTTTCAATGGCCTGCCGCAAACCAACTTTATCACCCTTACCCTCGGCGTTTTGGCCACCGCGTTTTTGTTTTGGGTCCGCAAGGGACTTAAACCTCTGCTGTTGAAAGCGGGGCTGTCGGCCACGGGCGCGGAGTTTGGCGCCAAAGCTGGACCCGTTTTCGCGGTGGCCCTGACCACCGTGGCGGTCTTTGCGCTCAATCTTAAAGATAAGGGTGTCGCAATTGTGGGCGAGGTCCCGCAATCCCTTCCGCCGTTCACTCTTCCCGATATCTCTCCAGACCTACTGTCGGCCCTCATCGGACCCGCGATTCTTATTTCAGTGATTGGGTTTGTAGAGAGTATTTCCGTGGCCCAAACATTGGCAGCAAAGAAGCGCCAACGCATCGACCCAAACCAAGAACTCATTGGGCTGGGCGCGGCCAATCTCGGAGCGGCTTTTACCGGTGGTTTCCCCGTGACTGGCGGCTTTTCACGCTCGGTAGTGAACTATGACGCAGGGGCCGAAACGCCCGCCGCTGGGATTTTCACCGCTATGGGCTTGGCCGTTGCCGCCCTTGCCCTGACGCCGCTTATTTTCTTTCTTCCTAAAGCGACCCTTGCCGCCACCATCATCGTTGCTGTGATGAGTCTGGTGGACTTTTCGATCCTCAAAAAAACATGGGCCTACTCAAAAGCCGATTTTGCCGCCGTTTTGACGACAATCGTAATCACACTGGGAGCTGGCGTTGAAATCGGCGTTTCTTCAGGCGTTGTGCTGTCCATATTGGTACACCTGTTCAAATCCTCACGCCCCCATATGGCCATTGTGGGACAAGTGCCCAACACCGAACATTTCCGCAATATTTTGCGTCACGACGTAGAGATCCACCCCGAAATCCTGACGCTCCGAGTGGACGAAAGCCTGTATTTTGCCAATGCGCGTTTCTTGGAGGATCAAATCTATGACCTTGCCGCCCAGCGCCCAGATTTAAAGCATGTGATATTGCTCTGTTCCGCAGTGAACGCGATTGACATGAGCGCCCTGCATTCACTTGAGGCCATCAACGAGCGGCTTGCAGCATCCGGTGTTACCTTTCACTTGAGCGAAGTGAAAGGTCCCGTGATGGATCGCCTTCTGCGCATTGATTTTCAGAAAAAACTCAGCGGCCAAATATTTTTGTCACAACATCAAGCGATAACGACGCTAACTTTACGCACCGCAGAAATGGGTTAAGCTAGGAGGTCGAATGACTCTCCGTCTGAAGTGACGATCATGTGACCCACTTGTGCCCCGTCAGTAAGAAGCCAAACGGCGCGCCCTGTTCCAGAGTAAACGATGTAGGCATCTTGAATGTTGTCATTGCCAAGGCGGCCGTTGGAGTCGCTGGCATGGCCATAAACAACGGAAAAATCACTGCGTGTCGCACTTCCACCCATAAAGAGACGATCTCCTTGGGAGTGGTTGAAGTCCGTTATAACATCGCGACCGTCGACGAAAGTTCCAGAGTGGTAAAACTTATCTGCCCCTGATCCACCAGTGATTTCATCGCTGCTTCCGCCACCATTAAACAGGTCACTACCGGGACCGCCGTTGAGGAGGTCGGAGTATGAGCCGCCATACAACGTGTCGTTTCCATAGCCCCCATAGAGACGATCTTCGCCGGAATCCCCAAAGACAAAATCGTCGCCAGAGCCCCCACCTACAAGGTCATTCCCATCGCCACCATAGACGCGGTCATTGCCAGCGTCGCCGTAGATTGCGTCATTTCCAGCAGCCCCATAAAGTCGGTCTGCTCCATTCCCTCCATGCAAAGCGTCTGAGCCATCACCGCCACCAAGAAGGTCGTTACCATTGGCACCATAGAGCCTGTCATTGCCCCCGTAACCGATCAAGACATCGTTGCCGTCGCGTCCATCTATATAATTGCGAGCACTGTTCCCAGTGACTCTGTCCTGGCAACTCCCCGCTATGTAGTGTTCAGTCGTCGTCCCTGCTGAAATGGCTATATTCCCAATCAACCCAAAGGCATCCGAAACATATCCAGCCCGCAACTCTATACGCTGATTGTCTGTATCGTTTGAGAAGTGAATTAGGTCGATTCCATCACGGTCATAGATTGAGGCGTTGGGGGAAACTGTGGCATTCCACAAGTCCGCCATATACCCACCGTGCGTGTTGCCAACCCCATAGGTCGTATTGCCAACTGACACCGAACGGCGTTCCATAGAGGTCTTGAATCGCTATGATATCCGATCGCATGGCGCTGACCACCCTTGCTCGACTGGCCGTAATAGCGGTGTTTTCCGTTTGGTCAAAATACGACGTAACTGACATTTGCCACGAGTCATTGCTGAATTCTTCGTCCGCGCCATATTCTGCGTCGCCGATCATGATGAACCGTGCAGCACTTGATTTGCTGCAGGACGCCAGCTTGGAAGCGGGTGCAATTGAGGCCCGTGATTGGTGGATTTATCAGATGATCACAGGTGTGGGCGGAAAGGTTATTTTTGATCAGGAACAGTCGCTTTATTATCGCCAACATGGCGGCAATCTCATCGGCGCAAATGTTGGCACCGCTGCCCTCCTCACGCGGACGCGCATGGTTGCCAGCGGCAGGTTCAGTGAATGGAACGATATCAACATTGCCGCGCTGCGCCGCTCAGCGCATCGGTTTACCCCCGAAAACCAACGTCGCCTTGCGCTGTTTGCGCGAGCACGGCGGCGGCGTGGGATTGCGCGCCTAAATGATTTGCAGAAAGTTGGCGTTTATCGGCAAACTAAATTCAGCAACGCCGCAATGTGGAGTGCCATCGCCCTTGGCAAAATCTAGCGGGGAAATTTTTACCCTATGTTGATTTCCCCCATTTGAGTTTAAGACCGTGCCAAACTGGTAAAAATTGCACCAAGGGACCAAACGTGACCCAACCTCGCCTCTCTCCGGAAATAATCAATGCCATTGGCGCTCGTGTTTTGCTGTCTGAGGGCGAAGCACTGGTTCATTTTGCCCAAAACCTGACGCCTGAATTCCATGTTGCCGTTGAAAAGATGCTAAAGTGCGAGGGGCGCATTATTCTCTCTGGGATTGGAAAATCGGGTCATGTTGCGCGCAAAATAAGTTCAACACTCGCGAGCACAGGTACGCCCTCGTTTTACGTTCACCCTTCGGAAGCAAGCCACGGCGATTTGGGAATGATCCGCCCAGAAGATGTATGCATCCTGATTTCGAACTCGGGCGAAACTTTTGAGTTGGGTGACATAATCGCCCACACCCGCCGCTTCGCGATCCCAATGATTGCCATCACAAAACGGCCAGAGAGTGCGCTCGGATCAGCCTCTGATGTGACCCTAACCCTGCCCGATGTGCCCGAAGCCTGCTTGATTGGCATGGCGCCAACAACGTCAACAACCCTGTCGCTTGCCCTTGGGGATGCCCTCGCGGTGGCCCTGATGGAGCTTCGGGAATTCAAGCCCGAGAACTTTCGCACCTATCACCCCGGCGGCAAACTTGGCGCACAACTCATCAAGGTCAGCCAGTTAATGCACGACGGGGCAGCGGTTCCGATTGTCGCCGCCGAAACCCCGATGTCCGAAGCGATTTTAACGATGACCTCAAAAGGGTTCGGGATTGCGGGCGTTGTTGAAAACGGCCTCCTGATTGGGGTCGTTTCGGATGGGGATTTGCGCCGCAACCTAATTGGCTTGATGGAGAAAACCGCGCGAGAAGTGGCGACCCTCAATCCAGTCACGATCCGTGGCGACAGCCTTGCAGAAGAAGCGCTGCGCGTTTTGAATAGCAAAAAGATCGGCGCCCTTCTGGTCGTCGACGACACGAATGCGCCAATCGGCGTGCTAAACATCCATGATTGCCTGCGGGCGGGGGTTGCATGAAAACAGTTATTCTAATTCCGGCGCGGTATGCGTCTACGCGCTATCCAGGTAAGCCGCTTGTTAAGTTGACATTGCCAGATGGCACGCAAAAATCGCTTATTCAAATGAGCTATGAAGCGGCCAAATCCGTTCGCGGAGCGGATGAAGTTTTCGTTACAACCGATGACGAACGGATCGCCGAAGCTGCGCGCGCCTTTGGTGCCGATGTTATTATGACCTCCGAGAATTGCGCCAACGGCACAGAACGTTGCGCAGAAGCCATGAAAAACGCAGGGCTAGAAGCCGATATTATCGTTAATTTGCAAGGCGATGCCCCCTTGACCCCGCCGTGGTTTGTTGAGGCCCTTATCGACGCGCTGGAGCGTGACAATTCCGTGGGTATGGCCACGCCCGTTCTGCGCTGTGATGCCCAAACTTATGCCCTTTTTACCGAAGACCGCCGCAACAATCGCGTGGGGGGAACAACGGCAATCTTTAACAAGTTTAAAGATGCGCTGTATTTCACCAAGGAAGTCGTCCCTTATGTCGACCCTAATAAAATTCCTGACCCAATCCCCGTTTTCCATCACGTTGGCGTCTACGCCTATCGCCCCGATGCCCTCGCCGATTATGGCAGTTGGGAAACAGGCCCGCTTGAAAGACTCGAAGGACTGGAGCAACTCCGTTTCTTGGAAAACGGCCACCCCATTCGCTGTGTTGAAGTGGACGCTAGGGGGCGGGTGTTTTGGGAACTCAACAATCCACAAGATGTCGCACGCATTGAATCCGTTCTAGGAGCCCAGTTATGAGCAAGATTGTAAGCATCGGCGATATCGAAGTAGGCGGCAAGAATCCGTTTTTCCTCATCACCGGACCGTGCCAGCTTGAGTCCCTTGAGCACGCGCGCATGATGGCCGAGAAGATCGCTGAAGCATCCGAACCCTCGGGCACGAAGTTCGTTTTCAAGGCCAGCTACGACAAAGCCAATCGCAGTTCCATCGGAACAGAACGCGGGCTTGGCGTTGACAAGGGTTTGCAAATTTTGGGCGATATTGCCCGCGAATTTAATGTTCCTGTGATAACCGATGTGCACCTCCCCGATCATTGCGCCATCGCCGCCGAAGTTGTCGACGTTTTGCAAATCCCCGCGTTTTTATGCCGTCAAACTGACTTGCTCCTCGCTGCTGGCGAGACTGGCAAGGTCATCAACGTGAAAAAGGGGCAGTTTTTGGCCCCGTGGGATATGGGCAATGTCGCCGAAAAAATCGCGAGCACGGGCAATGATAACATCATGCTGTGTGAGCGAGGTACCAGCTTTGGATACAACACTTTGGTTACCGATTTCCGTGGCCTGCCAACGATGGCCGCTACGGGCTACCCCGTCATTTTCGATGCAACACACTCGGTTCAACAACCCGGCGGGAAGGGCACGTCTTCGGGCGGTCAACGCGAATTTGCGCCCGTATTGGCGCGTGCGGCAGTGGCGGTTGGGGTTGCTGGTTTGTTTATCGAAACACACCAAGATCCGGACAACGCGCCAAGCGACGGACCGAACATGATTCCAATCGACCAAATGGGCGCTTTGATTGCAAATTTGCGTCGTTACGACGCGATTTCCAAAGAGTAATTGCCGTCCTGAGGGCGTGTTCCTCAAACTGTGAACTCAAATACTGCTAATCCCCTAGTTTTCTGGTGCGAGCAATGGTATTTGCCGTTCATCAAACAAGTATTTCGAAAGGCAGGTGCGCTGTGCCACCCTTAAAATCAAAAACCTCGACACACGGTCGCAACATGGCAGGGGCCCGTGGCCTTTGGCGCGCGACAGGCATGAAAGACGACGATTTCGGCAAGCCGATTGTTGCGATTGTGAACTCTTTCACGCAGTTTGTTCCCGGCCACGTTCACCTCAAAGACTTGGGGCAAATGGTTGCGCGCGAAGTTGAAGCCTCTGGCGGTGTTGCCAAAGAATTCAACACCATTGCAGTGGATGATGGCATTGCCATGGGGCACGACGGGATGCTCTATTCCTTGCCATCCCGCGAAATCATTGCCGACTCGGTTGAGTATATGGTCAACGCGCACTGCGCCGATGCCATGGTTTGCATTTCAAACTGCGATAAAATCACACCCGGTATGTTGATGGCCGCGTTGCGGTTGAACATCCCTGTGGTGTTTGTTTCCGGTGGCCCAATGGAAGCCGGTAAAGTGGTGCTGGATGGCGAAGAACGGTCCCTCGATCTGGTCGATGCAATGGTTGCCGCTGCTGACGAAACGATGAGCGACGACGATGTGGCTGCGATCGAACGCTCTGCTTGTCCTACCTGCGGTTCTTGCTCGGGTATGTTCACCGCGAACTCGATGAACTGTTTAACCGAGGCGCTTGGGTTGGCGCTTGCAGGGAATGGTTCGGCACTCGCGACACACTCCGATCGTAAAGAATTGTTCCTTGAAGCGGGACGTTTGGTCGTTGACCTTGCGCGCCGCTATTACCACGAGGAAGACGACAGCGTTTTGCCGCGCAATGTGGCAACCAAAGCTGCGTTTGAAAACGCCATGACGCTCGATATCGCCATGGGCGGCTCTACCAATACGGTTTTGCACTTGCTAGCCGCAGCGCACGAAGGCGAAATCGATTTCGACATGTCCGACATCGACCGCCTTTCGCGCGGCGTTCCGGTCTTGTGCAAAGTTGCGCCTTCCATTGTTAATGTTCACATGGAAGACATCCATCGCGCGGGCGGCATCATGGGCATTTTGGGCGAATTGGATCGCGCAGGGTTGCTGGATACGACCGTCAACAATATCCACGCAGGCACCCTTGGGGCGGCCTTGGATAAATGGGACATCAAACGCACGGACGACGCAGCCGTGCACGAATTCTACCGTGCCGCACCGGGCGGCGTTCCCACGCAGGTCGCGTTCTCGCAATCACGCCGTTACAAAGCGCTGGATGATGATCGGGAAACCGGCATTGTGCGCTCAGCAAAGCACGCATTCTCGCAAGACGGTGGTTTGGCCGTGTTGTTCGGGAACCTCGCAGAAGACGGCTGTATCGTGAAAACAGCAGGTGTTGACGACTCAATCCTCAAATTCACTGGCCCTGCGAATGTTTTTGAAAGCCAAGATGACGCGGTTTCCGGCATTTTGACCCGCAAAGTGGCGAAGGGCGATATTGTCTTGATCCGCTATGAGGGTCCACGTGGCGGTCCGGGCATGCAGGAAATGCTCTATCCAACGAGCTACCTGAAATCTCGCGGCTTGGGCAAAGCCTGTGCACTTGTTACGGATGGGCGCTTTTCTGGCGGATCTTCTGGGCTTTCGATCGGGCACGTTTCTCCTGAGGCGGCAGAAGGTGGGACTATTGGATTGGTGGAACAAGGCGATCTTATCGAGATCGACATTCCTAACCGGACGATCAACCTTGCAGTTGGCGATGATGTTTTGGCCGAACGTCGCACCAAACGGGATGCTGAGGGCTGGGTGCCGTCTAAACCCCGCACACGTAAAATCACGACGGCTTTGCGGGCCTATGCGGCTCTGACATCCAGTGCTGCAAAAGGTGCAGTTCGCGTTGTGAAATAAAACAACGGGTTGCGCTTCGATTGTCGAAGCGCAACCCTGTTTATGCAATACTATGTGTTTCCAAGGTTTGAAAATTGGTCAAATCCATCGCCTGTCCTGTGGCGTTTGAAACGATAACAAGTTCCCAATCCCCCGCCTCTGCGTCTTTGCGATTTATCAAGAGTGAATCGATTTTGGGAAGTGTTGAATAAAGATACCCCAAGTTGTGACCGCGTAGTTTTTCAGGCGAAAGACAGGGGTCGAAAATTCGCAGACGAAACCCAGCCTCGAGGAGCTTGCGCGCCAAATCCACGTTTGGACTCTCTCGTAAATCATCTGTCCCCGCTTTGAACGCCAACCCTGCCATCAGAACCTCTGACTCGGGTGTGAGGCTGCGCACGATGTGGTCAAACTGATGGTTTTTATGCGCGTCGTTAGAGCGAATGAGGCTGTCGATTAAATGTGTATTCGCGCCAACGTCGCTCGCAATATATTGCAGCGCCCGAACGTCTTTGGGCAAACACGACCCGCCGAAAGCACCCCCTGGACGGCTGTAATACGGGGAAATGTTGAGCTTAGTGTCCGAGACAAAAATTTCATGTACCTGCTTTGCGGACACGCCCATTTTCTGGCAAACCCGCCCAAACTCATTTGCAAAAGCAACCTTCACAGCGTGCCACGAATTGTCCACGAACTTGGTAAACTCGGCCTCTTCAAACTGGGTAACGAAAACCTGCGCCTCAATGTTTTTGTTGAGTTCGTCCATGACCGCATTGGGTTTTCCGTCCGCCGTGCCTATGACAATTTTCGGCGGATTAAAGTAGTCGTTAATTGCCTGCGCCTCGCGCAAAAACTCGGGGTTATAGACAAGATCGACCTTGTCACTCCACGCTTCTCCCATGCTGGCTTTGAAAATCGGTATCACAAGTTTGCGAATTGATCCGGGGCGCATGGTCGAACGAAAGACTACGGTCAGTTTTTTTACAGGATCCGTGCGGGCGATATTGGTCGCGATTTGGCGGGAAACATCCGCGATGCTTGATCAACTCCAAAGGACCCAATTGCGCGCACTAACCCGAGAGCGGCGTACATCAAGGCAAACTGCCCCATTTCCAAGAGGGTTAGGTTTCGCGCTAAAAAGATTGTCGTCGCAAGCTGCACCCCGACACCTAATGCACGAATTCCCATGAGAGTAATCGACGAAATAACCAAAGAATTCTTCATTTCGCCCTAACTACAAACAACGCTACGCATTCACGGATTAACAATATACAACCAGAAGGAGAAGAGATAGAACAATGCTGCCCTGTCGCCAAAGTAACCCTTTATTATGGAGGGAATTTGAGACCAAAGCGAGGGAGAGCGTATAAACATTTAGGACTAGTAAATAGTGAATACTTCTGGACTCCCGGGGCACAGCATACTTTGCGGTCCTATAGCGCCAAAAAAGGGTGTGTCTCGTGGTGGATACGAGACCGCAAATCGTCGCACAATTTCCCTCCTCGAAGCTGCGGGCTGTCACGTGGATACGTATGCCTATCCGGATACTCTCGGGAATGGTTTCCTTTCAAGGGCAATTTCTTACTTCCTGAATTTTCTAGCGCTGCGCAAAAAATTGATCCAAGGGCAGGCCAAAGGCAACGCAATACCATTTCACATCACCCCTTTATTTAAGCAGTTTATTCTACCGGAGTTCCTTCTGATGCGTCGTGCAAAACGCCTTGGAATGCGCATCGTTTTGGATCTGCGAGCTGGAAACAAAGCGAGCGATCGCGCACGTTTTGGCAAAACCTATCGTAAACTTTTTGACGGCTGCATAAAATTGGCCGACGTGGTTTCTGTTGAGGGGCGGGAATATATTCCCCTTATTCGGTCAATCGCTCCCGATATTGAGGCCACCTATCTTCCGAACTTTGTGGATGGGGAGAACATCGCGGAAAAACCCCCGACACGGAGTTCAGAGGTTTGTCGCCTCGTTTATGTGGGAACCGTATCAGAGGCAAAGGGCGTTCCTGATCTTATCAATGTCGCGGATCATCTAGTGCAAATTGGTCTGCCTGTGCAGTTGGATATCATTGGTCGACCCACCAAATCCTTTCAGAAAGAATTTGAGAGAAATTGTAAAGACCGACCCTATGTCATGGGACACGGCGCGCAGAGCTTTGAATATGTTCGTACATTCCTTGACCAAAGCCATTTTTTCGTTTTTTTAACGAAGTGGCCCGGCGAGGGTCATTCAAATGCTCTCACCGAGGCTATGGCGCGCGGATGCGTTCCTGTTGCGACCCAGCATGGCTTCAATCAGTCAACGATTTCGGACTGTGGCATCATCATCAAGGATCGCGTTGAAACAGTCGAAATCGCTTCACAAATTGCGCAACTCTGGTCGACTCCGTCTTTTGATTTCCTTGCCGAAGCTTCGATCAATCGTATTCGCACTCAGTTTGGCGAAGACACGGTACGCGCGATCCTACGGGGATTGTATTGGCCTGACGCGCAGACCTAATGGCCGGTTTTCTTGAAAACGACGGTCACTGTCTTTAGAATGAGGCATAAATCCATCCAGAAGCTTTGGCGATCATTATACGTGTTGTCGTAAAAAATTCGGCTCAGAAAGCTAGAGGTGCCGCGCCCTTCAATTTGCCACAATCCAGTAATCCCAGGCCGAAGATTATAGTAGGAACGCCCGCCAGCCGCACGATAAAGCGTGTCTTGGTTTTCCATGAAGGGTCTTGGCCCGACGAGGCTCATATCGCCTTTAACCACGTTCCAAATTTGGGGTAGCTCGTCTAAGCTCGTTGCCCGCAGGAAGCGACCAATTGGGGTAATCCGTGGATCATTTTCCAGCTTTTGGTTAACCCGCCATTCCTCTGCAACTTCAGGATCGTCCTGACAGAGAGCTTCCAACGTTTTTTCCGCATCCAACACCATAGTGCGAAACTTGTAGCACCTAAAAACCTTACCATAGCGACCCACCCGGTTTTGATAGTATAGACCTGGACCGCCCCTTGAGGCCAACATCCAGAGGATTGCAAGAACCGGCACCAAGATCGGCAAAACAACCATCGCGAACCCCAAGTCAAAAAGCCGTTTTGGGTAGGTTGGAGGGGTACTTATTTGTGCCCGATGGTGTGTTGGATAGTAGCGAACGTCACTAGAGACATAAGCTGTCTCGCAAAAGTCTACATTATCAGTATGGTCTTTCATTCAATAGGCCTTGATCGCCCGAAAAACGAGCATCTCACTCCATAACCACCATAAGTTGTGTAGCCCAGCGCGTTCAACGAGTCGAGAATTTTCTAAACAATCTTACAAATTTATTGTTTGTTTACTTAATGTTAACCAGTACTAACAAATGGTAAAATCTGAACCCTACCGATCTATTCTTTGGAAACGGACCCAGCACTTGGTTGGGCTGTCGGGAAATTCCGTCTGTAAAGATCGAGGGTTTTGGCTGCGGAAACTAATCTAAATGCCGGACCGGAAGCACGCTACACGACTAAATCCAGTCGAAACGGGTGTAGATCAGCGGTTGGCGAGGGCCGCTCTCTGACTAACATTTCGCCCCGCCGGTATAGGAAATGACCGGCGGGGCGAGGTGGCTCTTTGGAAACCTGAGTTTGGCTTATTGGCCAGCGTGGCTCGAAGTATTCAAGTTCTTCACCCGCTTAATGACATCTTCGAGGTTATAGCTCGAAGGGTCCTGCATTGGGGGGAAGTCGTGATAAGTTTCCAGTTCCCTGAGCCAGAGTTGCTGACCGATGGGCAGCAGGTTCCAGTCATAAGTATAGGCGGTAACAGGTCCTGCTAGCGCGCCGCCGACACCCTGAAGGGTCTTGAGCTGCGATCCAGTGGAGGTCTCGAACGGATCGCGCTTGATGTTGACGATCTGCGTCCAGTGGTAGGGAACCACGCCTGCGAAGGCGCCTGTTGGCTCGTCGGACACCATGGCGAAGTACATTTTCCAGTTACGGTAACGCACTGCCGACGGGTCTTTACCGGAGTAGTACATGAACGTGTCACGTGCTGCGGTATCGGATTCGCCCAGCAGGTAGTCGCGCTGGTTAACCCCATCGAGCGTCGTTTTGACGATGCCAGGATAGGTACCTTTTTCGATCTGAGCTCGCAGGTCATTCTCTTTCGGACCACCTGCTAGATCGACCAATGTTGGCAACCAATCAAGCGACGCGAAGATGTCGTTCAACACGGTGCCAGCTTTGATGTGGCCAGGCCAGCGGATGACAGCAGGCGCACGCATGCCACCTTCCCAAGTCGTCAGCTTGCCACCCTTGAATGGTGTCACGCCGCCATCGGGGAAGGTAATAGTCTCGGCGCCATTGTCGGTTGTGAAGACGACGATGGTGTTATCAAGTTCGCCCATGTCTTCGAGTTTCTTCAACACATAGCCGATATTGTCGTCCATCTGCTTCATACCAACTTCGTTGGCGCCCCAGTCCTTGCCACCTTTGGTGCCAAGCATGTCGGCGTATTCGTCCGAGAGAACTGTGGTGATGTGCATACGTGCGGGGTTGTACCAAACAAAGAACGGTTTGTTGGTTTTCTTAGGATCGTTGCGATCAAGAAAATCGATAACTTTGGCCGAGATTTCCTCGTCCACGGTTTTCGAACGTTCCAACGTCAGCGGACCCTCATCAGTACAGGTCTGGTTGGCAGCCGTTCCGTCGGAAGACGTACACGCGATCACGGGGCGCGGTGGAGTCAGACAGATTGTGGTCGTGGGATCAACGGCACCGGGAACTTCAGCAAGGCCAGGGATTGATGTGTTTTTACAGGCAGGCGCAACCGCTTGATCTGTCGGGCCAGCATTGATGTCAGGGAAACTTACGCCCTGCATCGCGTCGAGGTGATAAAGGTAACCCCAGAATTCCTCAAACCCATGCGCCGTTGGTAGGGCATCGGTATGGTCGCCGAGGTGGTTCTTGCCGAACTCACCGGTTGAGTAGCCGAGATCGCGCAAGAAGACCGCAAGCGACGGCGTTCCGGGTTGAAGGTAGCTCGGGCTACCGGGAAGTTGGGGCATGATCATGCCAGTTCTGAGGGGCTGCATACCGGTGAAGAACGCGTTGCGACCGGCGGTGCAGCTTTGTTCAGCGTAATAGTCGGTGAACATCGCGCCTTCGTTGCCGATACGGTCGATGTTGGGCGTCTCGCCAACCATCAGGCCGCGGTGATAAATCGACGGCTGCATCCAGCCAATGTCGTCGCCCATGATGAATAAAATATTAGGTTTGGATTGTTCTTGTGCCAAAGCGGGTACAACCGCTCCGGTAACTGTCAATCCAAACGCAACTAAACCCGCATGGGTCAGAATGCCTTTAGAACTAGCGCGTCTCATGTGTTTCTCTCCTATTGTTTTTAGATAAATTCTCGTAATCGTTAAAAATTCTCAGCTCAAAGAGGCCGAGTAATACATGGCTCACTGACTTTCCCTAACTATTTAAATCCCACGATTTTGGATTGGAGGACGCTGCGAATTTCCGCTTCTAGTTCGTCCATAATTCGGTGGTACTCTTGGGCTCTATTGAGGTCATCGTTTTCTACTTTTCGCCAGTGATGAAACGCAGCCGTCGCTTCCTCAAAGTCCATACAGACACTTCCAAGACTTTCATTTTCGGCGCAAAGCTGTTGAATAGCCCTCTCATGCTCCGGAAACTTGCATATTATGGCGGCGAAATTGGACACGGCACATACTTCCGACTTTACGGCAGATAATCCTGACTTGCGGGAATACTGCGCTGATTTTTGTTGTTTACCAAGGTTCGTACTGTACGTACCCCCTTCGGATAACGCCGTTTGATGGCGGATATTTCTCGTGTTGCCAGTACATTCGTGCAACATTCAAGTTATTGTCAGGAAAACAAATAGGTGATCGTGCAATGCCGGAAAACAGCGACCATTCAGGCCACAAAAACGCGAATTTACAGGATGGCCCGTCGTCCAACGACGTGCGTGCACAGCTTGAACGTGTCCTCGACAGTTCCGTTTTCGAAGGCAGCGCCCGTCGGCGCGCACTGCTCCGTTATCTGGTTGAACAAACGCTTCTGGGTCATTCCGAGAAACTGAAAGGCTATTCAATTGCGCTGGACGTTTTTGATCGAGACGAAAGCTTCGATCCGGCGTCTGATCCCGTGGTGCGACTTGAGGCTGGCCGTTTGCGCCGCTCGCTTGACACCTTCTATGTAAATTGTGGCAATCAAGACACGGTGCGGATCAACATCCCCAAAGGGGCCTATGTCGCAGAATTCGCTTGGCTGTCGGGGCCTTCCATGCAGGTTTCCACACCCGATCCCGACGCGGTTACGCCACAGGCACCTGACGATGGCAAAACGGGTGGACTTGGCCGCAAGTTCAAAACAGCCGTCCTTGTAACTTGCGTCCTTTTGGGGCTTGCAGGTGCGCTATTCTGGTTCGCCTTTCCGGATGGCGAATCTTCCCCAAAGGACGTTCGAGGAGCGACCGTTATAGTTTTGCCTTTCGCGGCGCTGGACCCTAGCGGCGAAACTCACTTGTTTGCTGCCAGTTTCGCGCAGGATCTAATCGCGGATTTGATGCAGTTTCCGGACCTTCGACTTTTTTCCGCGTCAACCAGCTTTCAACAGGCTGCGGATGCAGATCCAGTTGCGCTTGGTCGGGAATTGGGGGTTTCCTATGTTGTCCACGGCAATATCCAAACGGATTTGGACAAGCTTCTGCTCAAAGCGCAGCTTGCTGATGGCACTACGGGTGAGGTCTACTGGACTGGTCGTTTTGAGCGGCCATTGGCACCAAGCGATCTTTATGGCTTGCGCAGCGAATTGTCCTCCGCCGTCGCAACGGCCCTTGGCGAACGCAATGGGGTCTTGAATGTCACCACGCTGGATCGGTTAACCACAGATAGAACGTTCGGCATGGAGAATTACAAATGCGTCTTGCGCGCCTATGCGTACCGCAGAACATTCGAGGAAGCGCTTTTTGCCCCCGCACTGGATTGCCTCAAGGCAGCCCGTCTACGCGCGCCCAACGACGCCGAAGTGTGGGCGATGCTCGGCTATCTAAACCTTGATGCTGCCCGTCAAGGCGTGGCTCCAGCCAGCGAGCATCCGGCATACATGGCCGAGGCGCAAAGAGCGGCAACGCGTGCTCTACAGTTGGAACCCAACAATCAACACGGTCTCGAGGCGCTCGCGGCAATCACGTACTACACCGGCGACTTTGACACAGCAGAACAGATGCAGCGTCGTGTGGTTACGGCCAATCCTCATGATCCCGAAGCAATGGCCCTGCTTGGTTGGCGTCTCGCGGCGCGGGGCAACTGGGAGGATGGTCTGCCTTACCTCAGGCGGGCAATTGCCCGCAGCGCCCACCCTCCCGGATGGTACTTTCACCTGATCGCGATTCACGAGTACCTTGAGGGCAACTATGCCGATGCCCTCACATCGGCGGAGCATTCGGCTAAGCTAGGCTCTGCAATCGGTCTATCTCTAGCGGCAATCAACCACGCCAAACTCGGCGAGATGAATACCGCACACGAGGAATTGGCCAAAATGGCCCAAGCATGGCCTTTACTGGCGCGCGACCCCGCCGCTACCTTTAGAAACTTTCGGGTCGTTGAAGAAACAATTGCCGCTTTGATGAACGGCCTACGTGATGCCGGCTGGGAGCCTCCTGATGAAACAGCCGAGTGAGCGTAATCCTGATGGATTGCACCACGTGTGGCGGCTCTACTGAAAAGTTTGTTCGGTTATAACTGAACAAACTTGACATATCCAGTGCATGCGGTATGTACAGCCTCCAATGTGCAACCCAGTCTACAGGTGGAAACAAAAATTATGTCTAGCCAAGGTCAAATCGACACCATACGCACCGACTTTATCGAACGCATGGGCGTCGTGGCACAGACCGAAGGCACGCCCCGCATGGCGGGACAGATTTTTGCGATGCTGGTCTTTGACGGGGATGCAATCGCATTTGGCGAAATTGCCACCAATCTAGCCGTGAGCCGCGCGACCGTCAGCACAAGCATCCGCCTTCTCGAAGACCGTGGATTGATCCGGCGGGTCAACAAGCGGGGCGAGCGGCAGGATTATTTCCAACTGGCCGACGATGCCTATCTCACTATGATGAAGTTCGCACTTTCGGGTACGCAACGGGCAAAAGGCGAAATTGACGATGCGATCCAAAACCTTCCCGATGGAACCGAGGATGTGCGCCGCCGGTTGAGCGATTTCTCCGGCTTCTATGACGCGATCAATACTTCCTTGTCAAAAACCATGTCTAACATGCCCAAGACCAAGCCCTGACCAACCAACCGCACGCCTCCCCCTAATAGCCCGAAAGAACACTTGCTATGAAAGATACCTTACCAACTGGCCGCACTGCGCTCGTTTTTGAAAGCGATTCCGGTTCGACTCGATCCAGATGGGTGGCCGGTGGACTGGCGATTGCAATCGTCGCTTGGATGGGGAGCGGTTTCATTTTTCCATCCACAGACACCACACAAAACGCACAGCCCGTCGTGGCCCCCAGAGCCGTCACAGTTGCCGTTCAGCGATCGATAGCTGAAACGGTCGAACAGGTTTTCGTCGCCGAAGGTCAGGCCCTGCCCGATCGCGATACTATGATCCGCGCCGAGATTTCAGGAGAAATCAGCGAGGTCTTGGTAGACAAGGGTGTGGATCTCGAAGCAGGCCAAATCATTGCGCGTTTTGATACCGCCTCACAAATCTCAGACTTGGCACGGGCGCAAGGCGAGTTCGCCCGCGCGCAACGTGAATCCGATACCGCTGCTGCCTTGCTCGAACGCGGTGTGGCGACGGCAGATCGTGTGGCCCAAGCTAGTGCTACCTTGGCGGCGGCCCAATCGGGCGTGACCTTGGCACAAGAGGCCATTGGCAATTCCGAAATCCGCGCCCCCTTTGCGGGACGCCTTGAGAGCCTTGATATCGACGTTGGCGAATATGTCTCCACAGGCGACAGCGTGGGCCGAATTGTTGACAACAGATCGCTCACCATTCGCATTCAAATACCGCAACAATCCCTGCGTGATATTCAGGTTGGCCAAAAAGCCGACGTTGCCTTCATCACGGGCGCCATTGGTTCTGGGCTGGTTGATTTTGTCGGCAGCAGCGCCGATGCCGCGACACGGACCTTCATCGCCGAAATCGAGGTTTCTAATGCGGACGGATCAATCCCCGCTGGGATCAGTGCCCAGTTGCGCATTATTACGGGCGAACTGACCGCACATTTCATCTCGCCCGCTATCTTGTCCCTTGGAACCGATGGCGCTCTGGGGATCAAAACCGTGGACAGCGACAATCGCGTTGTCTTTCATAAGGTGGGTATCGTGCGCGCCCAAACCGATGGCATCTGGGTCTCGGGTTTGCCCGATGACGCCCAGATCATTTCCATCGGTCAGGGCTTTGTTAACGACGGCGAAATCGTGGACCCGCAACCTGACACCACCGCAGAGCCAGCATCCCCCGCGCCAGAGACCGCAAGCCAAGTCAAAAACGGCGCGAACGGGCAAATCATCGAAACGAAGCCTAACGAAGAGTCAAACCAATGAACGGCCTGATTGACGCGGCCTTTAGCCGTGCGCGCGTGGTCGTCATGGCGCTGGTTATGATCCTGACCGTGGGGACCTATGCCTATATTTCGATCCCCAAGGAAAGCTCGCCCGAAATCCCCATCCCGATCTTCTATGTCTCGACGGGCCTTGACGGTATTTCCCCCGAAGACAGCGAGCGCCTGTTGGTTGAACCGCTTGAGCTAGAACTCAGTTCGATCACTGGCCTCAAGCAAATGACCAGCAACGCAGGCGAAGGACATGCCAGCGTCCAGTTGGAATTTGAACCCGGTTTTGATTCCGAATCCGCATTGGACAAGGTGAGGGAAGGGGTAGACCGTGCCAGTTCTGATCTGCCCAGCGATGCATCTGACCCAACCGTCACCGAAATCAACACAGCACTTTTCCCAATCTTGACCGCAATCCTTTCTGGCCCCGTGCCAGAGCGGACTCTTAATAGGCTTTCCGAAGACCTAAAGGATGAGATCGAAGGACTTGAAGGGGTGCTTGAGGTTGAAGTGGGTGGCGAACGCACGGAATTGCTTGAAGTGCTGATCGATCCCACTGTGTTTGAAACCTATAATATCAGCTTCGAGGAGTTGATCGGCCAAATCAATCGCAACAACCAGTTGATCGCCGCCGGTGCCATTGAAAACGGCGCAGGTCGGCTTGTGTTGAAAGTTCCGGGCCTGATTGAGGATATCGACGATATCATGGCGCTTCCGGTCAAGGTGCGTAACAATACCGTCGTTACCTTTGCCGACGTCGCCACAATTCGCCGTACCTTCGAGGACCCGAACGGATTTGCCCGTATCGACGGGCAACCCGCACTCGCCCTAGAGATCAAAAAACGCTCGGGGTCCAATATCATCGAAACCGTCGCCGCTGTGCGCGCTTTGATTGAAGAGAAACAAAAAGACTGGCCCGAAAGCGTCAGCATCAACTACATGCAGGACGAAAGCGAGCAAGTGGAAACGATGCTCAGCGATCTTGAGGCCAACGTCATTGCCGCTGTGATCCTTGTGATGATCGTCATTGTTTGGGCGCTTGGAATCCGGTCTGCGCTACTTGTGGGACTCGCCATTCCGGGGGCCTTTCTCGCCGGCGTCACGGCGCTCCTGCTCATGGGCTATACCATGAATCTCGTTGTCCTCTTCTCATTGATCCTTGTGGTGGGAATGTTGGTCGACGGGGCCATTGTCACCACCGAACTTGCCGACCGCCGTTTGCAAGAGGGCGACCCACCCAAGGTCGCTTATGCCTTTGCCGCCAAGCGGATGGCGTGGCCGATCATTGCCTCAACCGCCACAACGCTTTCCGTGTTTTTGCCGCTCCTGTTCTGGTCTGGCACCGTGGGCGAGTTTATGAAATTCCTCCCCATCACGGTGATCCTAACACTGACCGCCTCGCTCTTTATGGCACTGATTTTCATTCCAGTTGTGGGTGGGATTATCGGCAAAAAACCCCCTCAGTCCGCCAAAGACAAGGCCACACTTTACGCCGCCGAAAAGGGCGACCCGCGCGACCTTAAGGGTTTCACTGGCCGTTATGTCCGTGTCTTGCAATTCGCGATCCTGCGACCTTGGGCTACTCTCATCATGGCGATTTCGTTTTTGATGGCCGCCTTTACCGCCTATGGGCATTTCGGCAACGGCATCAGTTTCTTCCCGTCTGTTGAGCCCGATTTCGCACAGGTCCAAGTGCGCGCCCGCGATAATTTCTCAATCTTTGAGAAGGACGCCTTGGTGCGACGTGTGGAAAATCGCCTGTTCGATTTTGATGAAATCGCCTCGGTTTACGCCCGCTCGGGTGGCGGCAACCAAGACGCCGCCGACCTGATCGGAACCATCCAAGTTGAATTCACCGAATGGGATACACGCCGCACCGCCGCCATAATCGGCGAGGAAATTCGCACAGAAATGGCCACAATTCCCGGTATCGATGTGCAAGTACAAACGGCCTCAAACGGCCCCTCGGCAGGAAAACCTGTGAGTTTGCGCGTGCGGGCACAGGACCCATTGGCGCAAGGCGCAGCGGTGGATGAAATCCGTGCCGCCATGGATGCAATTGGTGGTTTCACCGATGTCACCGACACGCGCCCCCTGCCCGGCGTTGAATGGCGTATCACGGTTAACCGTTCCGAAGCCGCAAGGTTTGGCGCCGACATCTCGACCCTTGGTCAGGCGGTCCAGCTCCTGACTCGTGGCATCACCGTGGCCGATTATCGCCCCAGCGACGCCGATGGCACGGTCGACATCAACGTCCGGTTCCCCTCTGACGAACGCACGCTTGAGAAGCTGCAAGCCTTGCGCGTCCCGACCTCTGTTGGCCTTGTCCCGATCTCGAATTTCGTGACGTTCGAACCCAGCCCGCGCACAGGTACGATCACCCGTATCGACCAACGCCGTGTCATCAGCATTGAAGCAAATGTCGCCCCCGGTTTGCTCGTTAATGATCAAGTTGTAGCGCTCCAAGCCGCCATCGCCAAGATCGACCTCCCCGAAGGCGTCGAGGCGTCGTTTGCGGGCGAAGCGCAGGATCAAACCGACGCGATGATCTTCCTTGCGGGGGCTTTCGCCACGGCGATCTTCATGATGTTCGCGATTTTGGTGATCCAGTTCAACAACTTCTACCAAGCCTTTGTCGTCATGAGTGCCATCGTGTTTTCAATCGCGGGCGTCCTCTTTGGCTTGATCGTCACGGGACGCCCCTTCGGTGTGGTTATGGGCGGTATCGGAGTAATCGCGCTTGCGGGCATCGTGGTGAACAACAACATCGTTTTGATCGACACCTACAATGACCTCAAAAAAGCAGGGCTCTCGCCGCTGGAATCCGCCCTCCGCACAGGCGCGCAACGTTTGCGACCCGTGGTTTTAACGTCGGTCACGACAGCGCTTGGCCTGATGCCGATGGTGATTGGTGTGAACATCAACTTTTTCACCCGCGAAATCGTGTATGGCGCGCCCTCCACACAATGGTGGACAGAACTGTCCTCGGCCATCGCGGGCGGCCTTGTGATTGCAACTGTGCTCACGTTGATCGTCACACCGGCCATGCTGATGCTGGGGGAGAAAAAGACGCTCCGTGCCAAGCCGACACTTGGAAATATTGAGCCTAAGCCAGCCTAAAAGGAACCCGGTTTTAACAGGTCCCTTAGGAAATGCTGCGCCGCAGTTTTTTTGGCTCGGCGCCGTTTCGCCACTAGGTTGAAATACTCCGCGCGCACTAACGCTAAGTGTGGTTCAATCGGCGTCAGGTGCCAATGCGCGCCAGAAACTCAGAGGACGTTATGATCAAATCAAACCTGAAATCCGGCACTGCTTTGCTGGTCTCTTTCGCCCTTATAACGCCCACCACAGGATTCACGCAAACCACAGAGAACCCGTTTCCCTGCATTTCGCCTAGTGGTGATGAGATGGCGGACGCGGAACAGTTCGTCCAGAACTTGCTTGCTACGGGCAATGCTGAGTTGGATACGGGGACCTGCTCGCAGGACGCGCTTGATCAAGCGCTCGAAAGCGGCGGCGACGCCCTTGCTTTGGCGATTGGCGCTCCTGCTCAAGTCGAAGAACCCGAGACAGAGGTGGTTGAGACCGCGCCTGCAGAACCAGACGTTGCCCCGAAGAGGTTCAAGTAGATGAGGCTCCCGCACCAGAGGCCGCTATTGAAGCAGTGCCAGAAGTTGTTGAGGAACCCGTTGCGGAAGTTCCGGTTGTCGAAGAGTCTGCACCAGACGCGGCAGTCACCCCAACAGAAGAGGCACCCATTGTTGAAGAGGTTGCGCCGGCTGAGGAGAGCCCTGTCGTAGAAGAGGCTGCACCCGCTGAGGAGGCCCCCGTCGTGGAAGAGGTCGCACCAGTAGAAGAAGCCGTCGTTGCAGAAGAGCCAGTTCCGGCGGAAGAAACTCCCGTTGCAGAAACTCCCGCCCCTGAAGTTCAAGCGGCTCCCGCCGAAGAAACCCCAACTCCAGAGGTTGCGGAGGAAACTGTGAAAGACGTGACGCCCGAAGAACCAGCAGCCAAGCCTGCAAATGCAATAGAGCCTAAAGCGGCCGAAACAGAAACCGTCGTCGCTCCCGCCGCTCCACAAGAGGTACCAGCTGGTGAAGCTGGCGGCGAAGTCGTCACCGATGAGGAGCGTCAGGCGATTGCTGCTGCAAACGCCCCAACGCAAGTCGAAACCTCAGCTGCGGCCACGACGGGCGCTGCCGAAACTGAAGCGGAGGTCACGACACAGACAATTACCAAGGATGATGTGCGCACAAGTGACGAAGATTTTGAAACATCTGTGAATGAAAAAGCCGAACCCGCGGCGAAAACGACCAGTAAAACCGAAGGTCTGTCAAACTTTGAAAAAGCCCTTCTTTTGGGACTTGGGGCAGTAGTCGTTGGCGCGGTCTTGAACAACGGCGACAAAGTTGTTTCAAACTCTGGAGATCGGGTTGTCATCGAACGTGACGGCGAATTGCGTGTGTTGAAAAACGACGATGAATTGCTCCAACGTCCCGGTTCACAAGTGCAAACCCAGACGTTTCAGGACGGTTCCACGCGCTCGGTTGTGTCCTATGAAGATGACAGTCAAATCATAACAATTCGCTCTAGAGATGGCACGGTTCTGCGCCGGACAATGATCCGCGCGAGTGACGGCAGCGAGGTCGTGCTGTTTGATGACACACGCACCATTGAGGCCGTAGACTTTAAGGCGCTGCCCACGTTGGAGAGCCTTGAGAAACAACAACGCGCACAGGATGCGTCGCTTGAAACCGCCTTGCAGCGCGCCTTGTTTGTTGATGTCGGGCGTACCTTCTCGCTGCAACAAATACGCGACTACAAGCGGGTGCGGGCCTTGGCGCCGCAAGTTGAACTCGACGCCGTTACATTCGCCACTGGCTCCGCTGCAATTGCCCCCAGCCAAGCCGAAGCTTTACGGGATCTTGGGCTGACGATGCGCGATATTATCGAAAAAGAGCCGTCGTCGGTCTTTCTCATCGAAGGGCACACAGACGCTGTTGGCGCGGCGAGTTATAACTTGGCTCTCTCCGACCGGCGCGCTGAAACGGTTGCATTGGCATTGACCGAATACTTTGCCGTTCCTCCTCAAAACCTGATCACTCAGGGTTATGGCGAAGCGGACCTAAAAGTAATGGTGCTCAGCGATGAGCGCGCAAATCGGCGTGCCGTTGTGCGCAATATTTCAAGCCTTTTGAAATAATCCGCAAGTGAACGTTCTGTCGGCTCACCGCTTAGGGTGGGCCGACAGAAATCGAGTACTATTGGAAGGGGTATATTATGCGCCAAACCGCCGATAGCAGGCGCGCGCTACTTCCAACGGCGACTCTTGTTAGAAAACAGTATGTTATCTGACCGGAGGAATCGGTATGGGAACGACTTATACACAGCTTAGTATCACAGAACGCCGCAGAATTCCTTCTCATTGATTGCTTTGCAACCAACTGCCAGGCAGGGGAACGTTGGAAGTACGCTAAAGTCCCTGTCGATGAGATGGCACGCGTGTTGAAGCGCTGCCGTTCGACAATTTACAGAGAGTTGAGGCGTAATTATTTCTCAGATGAAAGTTTACCAAGTACGCTGGCTACTACGGCTCTGCGGCGCAATTAAAGACTGCGGATCGGCGTGCAAGACAACGTAAGCTGATCAAACATCCTAGCTTATGCGACAGCGTAATTCGACAACTTAAGAACGGTTGGACACCGGAGCAAATTGGCAACCGGATGATCCTTGAGAAAGCACCTCTAAGGGTTTGTCAGGAAACGATTTACCGCTACATCTATTCCAAAGACGGCATGAGCCAAGAATTGTGGTGGTATCTGCCGACGCATCACATGTCGCGAAAACCACGCCGTGCGCGCAAACGCCAGCCACCTAAGTTCCATCGCGATGTCAGTATCTTGTTCAGGCCTGATGATGTTGCCCACCGACGTCAGTTTGGCCACTGGGAGGCAGATTTAATGTTGTTCAAACAAACGCTTGGACAGACAAATGTCACAACTCTAGTTGAACGCGTGAGCCGCTTCACACTGATCTTAAAGAACCCAAATAGGCGCACTAAGCCGGTCATGCATTCGTATCGCCGAGAGGGGGCAAAATCAGGAAGGCAATCAAAGATTTGCCCCATGTCGCGCGCAGATCCATTACTTTTGATCGCGGCACTGAGTTTGTTTCCTGGCCACATCTGCAAGCTGAGATTGGCCCGCAGACCTGATTCTGTGACCCCTCTTCACCTTGGCAGAAAGGCACGGTGGAGAACACCAATCGAAGGGCGAGACGCTGGTTGCCCCGCAAAGGAGACATTAGAAGAATGACGGATCACGACATCAAAGAAATCAGTGACCGCCTGAACAGCACACCCCGCAAATGCCTCGGCTGGAAGACACCAGCTGAAGTCTTCCGTGAAAAGATGTTGGAAGAAATGCGATGAGCGCCCTACCCTAAGGCCTAACAAGAGTCGCACTTCAAGCATCGCTCACACATATCTCGCACCGAAGGGCCGAGTCAGTGTTGATTGACCGGCAAAGGTAATGCAGTGTTAGCAAGTATTTTTAAAAATGGATTTGTAATGTCAACTTTTGAAACTCTGGCGAAAGCCTCGTCCATGGGGCATTGGGCGCTCAACGGACGCCAACAATTGGTTAAGGTTGTCAGCGCCTCTGGTCGCGACTACCTCATGAACAAAAGCGAAGCTGAACGCTTTGGTGGTGGCTATATAACCGAAAAGCGATATCTTTGGGGATTAAACAACCGTCAAATTGAACAAGTTCTAGGCCTGCGCCCCATGAATTGAAGCATGTGGCCTTTGTCTTTGGGCTTTCGCGTTTGCCGACTTCAGACGAAGTTGATTTCCGTTTGACTGCGGATTTTCCGGACGGCAAATCACCCTTCGAGACGGGTGGCACCATATCTAGTGACTACACGAATGCAAAAACCAAAGCGGAGGCAGAATTTGCAACCGGCAAAGGTAGTACAGATCGCAGCTATTGGCCGGTGGTGGATTTTTATCCAATGGGCTCAGGCATGGTGCCCCAATGGCAGGTGCGCGCTAACGCGAAAATACCAGTTTCTGGGCTGCTCGCGACAGTCACCCAAGATCGACCCTTCCCCCGCGAAAACGGTTCAGTCAAACCCTATACTCCGCACAACAAGGGCCTGATTAGAGTTTAAGCAGTACGTCGTGTTACTGATTGTTTTGGGTTGAAAAGGAATCATTTTCCGTCCAATCCACCTTTCGTGAAACAAAAATTGTGACTCAAGTAGCGGCGCCAAACTAGGGGATGAACGAACGCTTGGCTAATCTGCATTCCGGCAATTCGCGACCCTCGCCGGATTACTGTGTCCAGCGACATGAGGCATTCCGTCGTGCAATAAGTATGCAGCAGAACCCGTTTGGGCATCAGAGTCGACTGTACTTATCTGCAAAAGAGCCACTTTCGAAGACGAGTTGCGCAAAGCGGCTACCAGTTAAATGATGAGTTTCGGTGTCTGGATGAAGCCGATCTGGCAGAGGAGAGCACTGGCTGTCTTCCTCGCCGTAAAGTGACTTACCACATAGATAGTGCAGCGCTTTGTCGGAATGCGGACGCTGCGTGGACCTGTCACGGTTTGATGCCGCTCCTTTGATAGCATTTACTGCAACAAAGGAGACTGAACATGGGACTGAAACGAACAGACGAATTTAGGGAAGATGCGGTGCGGATCGCACTGACCAGTGGGCTTACCCGAAAGCAAGTGGCTGATGATCTTGGTGTCGGTATGTCGACGCTGAACAAATGGATCACAGCGTACCGAGACACGTATGTGGTGTCGAAGGAGGATTTGGGACTGGCTCAGGAGAATGACCGGCTTCGACGTGAGAACCGTATTCTCAAGGAGGAAAGGGACATCCTAAAAAAGGCCACGGTGTTCTTCGCGAGCCAAAAGCCGTGAGGTTTAGGTTCATTCATTGCCCGGCAGTCGATATGCAGTATCGATGAGAGGGGAAGAACACCAATCTGCATTTTCCATTGGACGTATGTGCCATGTCAGGAATGTCAGCGCACGCGGCTTACGGGCGTTCCGTAACCGTCCAGCCAGTCGCAGGCAGCGGTCTGATATGGTCACGTTGGCCCACATCAAAGAACAATCCCGTCTCAGTCTTGGCAGCTATGGCAGGCCGCGCATGACTGAAGAACTGAAAGAAGTTGGTTTGGACATCGGGCATCGCCGCGTCGGCCGTTCTCCTCTCATTGATTGCTTTGCAATCAACTGCCGGTCAGTGGATGCGCCAGAACGGCATATCAGTGATCAGAACGCGGAAACACAAGGCAACGACGGACCACTGCCCGGCAGGGTATGCGCAGTATGCCCGAGAGGAGGCAATCATAAGTTCAACATCGCGCCTAACTTACTGGATCGGAACTTTGTCGCTGAGCAACCAAACCAGAAGTGGGCAGCTGACATCACCTATATTTGGACGCGAGAAGGCTGGCTCTATCTTGCTGTGATCTTGGATCTGCATTCGCGCCGAGTGGTCGGTTGGGCTCCCTCTCATCGATACTGCGTTTCGACTGTCGGGCAGTGGTTAGTAACCGAATGAAATGCGATCTGGCCATCCGGGCATTGAACATGGCAATAGCCTTTCGGGTACCACCCAAGGGCTGTATCCATCACACGGACCGGGGCAGCCAATATTGTTCCCACGATTACCAGAAGATTCTGCGCCTGCATGGCTTCAAGGTATCGATGAGTGGCAAAGGGAATTGCTATGATAATGCGGCAGTGGAAACGTTCTTCAAAACCATCAAAGCTGAACTGATCTGGCGCGACGCTTGGGAAACCCGCAGGCAGGCTGAGATGGCGATTTTTGAATACATCAATGGGTTCTACAATCCGCGACGGCGCCATTCAGCACTAGGATGGAAAAGTCCCGTCGCTTTCGAACGGAAAGTGGCTTAAACGAGCACTTGGGGCGGCACTAAAGCGCGACAGGTCCAGTCGCGTTCACAAGCAACAGCTGTAGCTGCGTCCAATACCAGTGATGCAATCGCGTCATTCACTCCAAAATGAGCTTTGATCACAACTGCTTCGCACCAATAAGACTCCATGTCTGAGCATCTTGTTGCCCAAAAACAGGACCCTTCATTCGTATATGGAGTTGCTATGGCTTCTACTTCGGGAGTCATCAAAAAATCACGATCTCTATGAATGGCAATCTTAACCGTATCTCCAAACAGTGACCGAAGTCCGCTAATCGTTTCGGGCGTTGGGATCTTACCCGTCCCGTGAAACGGCCAAATCGCGACCTTTCGCTGGTGGCCTCAACTGGTCGACGCAACACTTTAATCTTTAGGAAGAGATGGAGTGTTTGCCATGAAATATCGTCGTAGGATTTATTATTCAACTGAACCGCGTGCTGAGATTTGGGATCGGTGGCAGCGAGGCGAGTCGATGAGGTCGATTGGGCGCGTTTTTGATCGCCAATCATCCTCAGTCTTTTCCGTGATCTCACCAACGGGTGGGATACGCCCACCAGATCGCAGACGCGGGCACGTTGCATTGAGCCTTTCTGAGCGCGAGGAAATATCCCGCGGGCTGAGAGTACCGAGCAGTCCTTGCGTGCGATTGCGCATCAGTTGCGACGTGCGCCCTCGACGATCAGCCGAGAGGTGCGGCGCAATGGTGGCCTTGCAGGTTATCGTGCAATCGCGTCTGATCAAGCGGCGTGGGATCGCGCGCGGCGTCCCAAGATTTGCAAGCTGGCTTGTCACCCGAAGTTGGCCTGCGCAGTATCAGCAAAGCTGCGGCGCAAGTGGTCTCCCGAGCAGGTTGCGGGCTGGCTCAAACGCGCTTTCCCAGGAGAGGCACACAAACAGGTGTCACACGAAACGATCTACAGAAGCCTTTATATACAGGCGCGAGGCGTCCTTAAAAAGGAACTCCTGGAGCATCTGCGCGCAAGACGGACTGTCAGGCGCTCCAAACACGCCAGCCAGAAGCGCAACGGGAATGGCCAGATTAAGAATGCTGTATCTATCAGCGAAAGGCCTGCGTCCGTCGAAGATCGGGCCGTTCCGGGCCACTGGGAAGGCGACTTGATTGGCGGATCCAAGAACAGCTACATCGCAACCCTCGTTGAGCGGCATTCACGGTACGTGATGCTGGTTAAAGTCGCCAACAAAGACACCGAGAGTGTCGTCACGGCGCTGATCAAGTCGGCTCAGAAGCTGCCCCGTGAGCTTTACAAATCTCTGACATGGGATCGCGGAAAAGAGCTGGCAGATCATCCGCGCTTTACGTTGGCCACGGATGTTGATGTCTACTTTTGCGACCCACAGTCGCCTTGGCAACGCGGATCAAACGAAAACACCAACCGGCTTTTGAGGCAGTATTTGCCGCGCGGTACCGACTTATCGGTCCATTCCCAAGCAAAGCTCAGTGCAATCGCAAGGCAACTCAACGAACGCCCTCGCAAGACCTTGCAATATCAAACGCCAGCAGAGAAGTTCGCAGAGTGTGTTGCGTCGACCGGTTGAGATCGCCCTCTAAACTAGCCACTGCGCCAAAATTGAGCGAAGCATTACCGTACCGGTGTCTTCGGTCATCAATAGTATTTGTTTGTCGAGTATCCCCCATCCCATAAGATTACGAGCTGATTCATTTCCGTTTGGCTGAACGGCGCCATCTTTCATCCAGGCAACCTTTGTATCAACCGGTAAGGAGCGGACTACCGACGGACTATGGGTTGCCCCAGTATGACCTGTGTTCCGAATAACTGTGCCGCTTCAGACAGTACGGCAATCGGCATCTCTTGGGCGGTTGGGTGAAGGTGCGAATCCGGCTCATCGACCAACAATAAGATCGGTCGAAAATATACCAAATATGAAAGAATTTGAATAACTCGAAGAAACCCAATTCCGGCCAATTCCAATGGTTTGAATCTCCTGTGATCAGCGACTTTCATGGGGGTTGTTTGGAAGCTGGCGCGAATTCTTGAATCCCG
This sequence comes from Falsihalocynthiibacter arcticus, assembly GCF_000812665.2. Lineage (GTDB taxonomy): Bacteria > Pseudomonadota > Alphaproteobacteria > Rhodobacterales > Rhodobacteraceae > Falsihalocynthiibacter > Falsihalocynthiibacter arcticus. The sequence goes on along the minus strand of NZ_CP014327.1, from coordinate 1,266,290 downwards.
TTCTTCATCAAACTCAACATTCAAAGTGAACTCACCCATAATCTGAGAAACGTAGTCCCGGACGAGGCTTAGACCATTCTGTCCATTAATATCCATATTTTTAAGAAGGTTCAGAACGTTTCTAAGAACCGTATTGGCGTCCCCAGCAGCGGCCAGCCTTTCAACAATCATCTTAGATCGTCTTTCTTCAAGCAATGGGATACCAGCTAACCCAGGGATATATGCGCTGATTTCACGCCTTTGATCGCGGATCACGTTCGTCAATCCGTTACCTGAAGGAATATGAACGCTGATGCCTTTATTACGTGCCGATTTAATCCAAAGGCTTGCTTCGACATTGCCCCCGTCACCCTTCGTCGCCTTGATATTCAAGTCAAGTTTCGGCGTATTCTGAAAATTACCATACTCTGAACCGTTTGCAGAATTTCAGTATTCAGGAGAGGGCATATAAGTCGCTTCAGTTTCCGAAAGAGTTGATCCGTCGGTGTTTTTTCTATTGGCATCAACTTTTCGGTTGCGGCCAGACTGACGCACCCAATGAAGCGCTTGCAAGACCGAGCTTTTACCAGATCCATTCGTTCCGACGAGGACATTAAAATCCGAGATATACAGCGGCTACAGCACAACCCGAACGTTGCGATGTGAGATGATGCGGAAGTTATCAGTTACTTGATCTCGAAAGTTGCGCCACTTTTTTGGGACGACCTCTCGCATAAAGTTCAAGATTGGGTTGGCGAAGTGTTTTTGCGTTGGATAGTGCCGATTATGGGTGACGTGGCTGTGCATGACGGCCCAGAGCCTCTCAATGGGATTGAGATGAGGGCAATAGGGCGGCAGTTGGATCAGGTGAATGCGACAGTTTTTGCGCGACAGGAACGCTCTGACATTGGGGCCTTTGTGGTATGGGGCATTGTCCCAAATGACGTGACTGATACGTTTGTCAGGGTTTCTGGCCTCAATTTTGGCGAGAAGCTGAACGGAGCTGACCCCATCGACGGTGGTTGGTTCAACGAAGGGCGCGTCAAAGGTTTCCAGGTTCAGAGCGCCGTGAATGTTCACGCGCCCAGATGTCGTTTGGATGGCGGGATTTGACCCTTTGCGAGCCCAACCATGGCTGGGTTTGCTTTGATATTCCGGATGAACTGCATCCGAGAAGTCGACGGCCTCGTCGGCAGGCAAGTTATTCAGTAGGTTCGTATGAAATGCGATGAATGCGGCCTGCTTTTCAACGTCAGCCACACGGGGCAACGCCTTTGGTTTGCGATACTCGAACCCCAGACGGGCCAGAAGCTTGATGCAGCCAGAATGAGATAGTGGATGTTGAATTTTGCACCCATATAGGCTCTGATCTGCGCCGTTGAACGGCAGAACCGTTCCTCAAGCCATTCGCTCAAATCCGCCTCATGAGCAATCGTCATCCGTGACTGCCCGCCTTTCCACCCATCGTAGGCGACGGCCTCCCAGTCCTCAGCCAAATATTGCTTGTGCCAGCTGCGCACCGTGTCGTCGTCCAGAAACAGAACCTTTGCGATTTGGGCACATGACATCCCATCATTCAGCAGCGAAAGCGCATTCGCCCGCCGCGCAACCCCGTAATCCTCACGCTGGCGCTTCACGCAGGATAAAAGCTCAAGGCGGTCTGCAGTGGTAAGAAAATTAGGGCGGATCATAAAGACACCTGAAACTCATTCGCTCAGTCCGTCAATGCAAAAGTCGGGTGTTCAAAAACGCCGAGTATACTTAAAGTTGTATCTTCGATGGCCTTAAAGTTTTTAATCGTAATTTCAGTGATTCTCATGCAACAATTCTCTTCGTTGTCAGCCAGCCTTAAGGCTGCCGAGGGCCAATCTGCTGAATAACTTGATTGCCAAAGTTACATCTAAACATGTGCAATTCATGGGTTCCGACAAACCGTATTCAGTGCTTTAGGCTTATTCAACCGATAGACGTGACTTGGCTGGCGTTTCTGCTATAAAAACGGGCGGTACAAAGACTTGAGGTAGCTTCAAAGCGGCCATTCGCCACAATAAGTGTCAATGTCCGGATTGAGCCGAACTTACCTTGGCAATATCGCTCGTTGGCTAGTAGGTATCAAACTTTGATGCAATTGGTATTCCCCTACGTCCCATGTTGCATCCCTAAGCTCTGAGCGAGCGCTCTAGACAATTTCATCATCAGGTAAGGATCTTTCAAATCTGGCATTAGTTCCGCTGAGGATTGACTGTAACTCCTAGCTGCGTCCTTAAGGTCTTCCGTCATCGGGGTCATATTACTCGCGGCAATGGACAGCTGGCACATGCTCAGCCAGCTTTGAGTTCTTCGAAAGGGGACGCTATCGCGTCCGTATTTGCACAGTAAAATGCCACCTTCTCAAACTTGTCCTTCCTAATTGGCGTAGATTTACTGCCGCCCAATTATTGGAAAGTAGTTTTGAGGAACAAGGATAAGTAGTGAGCGTTCAAAAATGCTCGATACTGGTGAGTAGATCAGAAATAGGATCGCCTGCTTTATAACAAACGATCCTATTCGCTCAGGTCTTCAACTAGGTCTTCTGCCGGCGCACACCTTCTGCGCGGCAAACGTTATCGGCAGTTGTCGCATCCATAGAGTTTGGACGATCAATCGCGCGGTCCCAATCGACTAGGGATTTCGTGTAAAGCTGGCAGGTTACTGTACCGGCCGCAGTTTCTACTTTCACGGGCGTGGTCTCAAAGTCACGCGGCGATCCGCATGCGGAAAGAGCAAGGGACGTGATAGTTACTGCAGCAATCTTTATATACATGATAATTCTCTTTCTTAGTGATTTAGATGTGGCAACAATTCGTCAAGTACAGCGTGTACCTAACGGTGTTATCTGGTTGGATGCTTTTCGTCGTCATATACAAACGTTTTATAGCGTACAACGGCCCCCATATACCACCTATTTGCAGCGGCCTTGGCGGCATATTCGCGAGATTGTCGGATTAGCGAATGCGCGCATCCACGATATGCGTCACACTTATGCGTCCAATGCATTTTCTCCTGGAATGCCCATTCAGATGGTTGGGCGGCTTTTGGGACATACGCAAATTCAAACCACAATGCGCTATACGCACCTTGCGGATGATCCCGTGCGCCGCTGTAGAACCTACAGATCGTAGGTGGATCGGACAGATAAAACTCCCCTCCCGTATCTACGTAGGAAATCACACCTGCGGATCATTCCCAAGTCAAGCGGCGCTAGCCCCTTCTACATAGGGGCCGCATAAGTCCTATTTTACACGTACGTACGATACGTAGGCGCGCGCGTACAAAAAGCAGGCGAGAGACATGACTGGAATGACACGACCAGAACCACGGACGCGGGCAGAGATTGCCGCTCTGGTTTCCCCAGAATTTGTAGCGGGTTTGCGCGATCTGATTGGGTCTCGTGTCTCTGACGATCAGATGCAGTCTCGCCTGATACATATCCTCACGCGTTTCGAAATCTATGCCGTACACGCAGCTCGTACGGTACGTAAAACACGCAAACTCCAATTGACCCAATTGCGCGACAAGGCACAGGCATTTTTAACGGCGTTGTCGGAGATGGACGAAGACGTGCTGGATGATGTTGATGCCGCGCTGAATCGTAAACCTATTGAGGCGCTTGAGTCCGTCTCGTTTGAGGATGAATGGCCCGAAGAAGATCAATCAATCCCAACCAGCCAAATTGCGGCGTCGCGGATCATTGATGCCTGTAGAGATGAACTAACAAATTTGGCCGCCAGTGATGGTCAAACACGGCATAATGCCAATATGCATCTTGATCAGCCCCTTCTTGATTTGGAAGCGCTGTTTGAAAGCGAGACAGGTAAAAAAGCCCGTTCTGCCTGCTACTATGTAGACATCGAAGAAGACTTCACGGGTTCCTTTATGGAAATGACCGTTCAAGTCATCCAGCGCTTTCATCCAGATATGTCGCAAACGCGCATCGCGCTCGGAACACGTATCCGGCGCGTGCTCAAGGACGACTGATTTACAGAGCAACTAGGGTGTAAACTAAACCCTTCCTGCATTTTGAGATCGTCTCTGCGCTGCATTACCTCTTCTCCACATGAAGTCCGAGACAATACTCGGACAGGAACTAAGGTAAATCTGATGACCAAATTGAACTATACTCCAACGAACGATCCCAACCGCCTGATGGACGAAAAGGAAGCCGCAAGCCTGATTTGCTATTCCGTTCGCGCCCTTCAAAACTGGCGTCACCGTGGCGGTGGGCCAAAATACGTCCGCGTTTCGTCGCGCTCCATTCGTTACGCCTATTCTGAAGTGATGGAATGGATTGATACCCGCCGCGTCGCGAACTCCAGCCAAATGATTTAACGCGTTTTGCCCGTGTGCGGCTTGGCAGCACCACGCGGGATTTTGGGGCCGGAAGGCTTTCAAACGGGGCGCGAGGTAAATGCATTTTGCGCCCCACCCTCAACATTCACAAAATTGGAAATATACGATGAGCAATCAACCAGCACATAAAATCAAACTAGGCCTTACAACGGCCACGATCTGGAACAATGACGGCAACTATTCCGTCGATATCACCCGCTCCTACAGAGACGGGCAAGGCGATTGGAAGAACACTTCTTCCCTCTTCCACTCCGACTTGCTCAACGCTGCTAAATGCGCGGATCGGGCGGAAATCTGGATTAGCCAACAACTTTCAACACGTTAAAATTTAGGGGTCGGACATCACAGTCCGGCCCCAAAACCTAAGCTGCCCCGCCGGAGGCGCTATGTCCGGCAAATTTCCAAACAATCTGAAATCATCCACCGCATTTAGCTGCGGAACTAAGGGGGGTCTTGTAACACCCCCCTCCACAAATACAAAAGGTAGGTACAGCGTAAACCATGGTTGAAATTCTACATTCCGGCTTTGATGGCCTGACCTTCACCCTCACAAGCACCATTCCCGAAGGTTTTGCCGACAAATTGGCCTTAAAGCGTCGAGCTTAAATATTGAATCGATAGGATTCCGTTGAGTTCAGTTTTGTGATTCACTCTGGTTGGGAGGATGGATCATGTCAGCAGCATTACCGATGGCGCTTCGGGCGCGGTTTCAAGAGTACATTGAGGAAGGGTTGAGCGGTCGTGCGGCGGCGGCGCGTTTGAAGGTTTCGGCGGCCACGGGCGTTCGCTGGCTTCGCAGAATCCGTGAGCGAGGCAATGCCACACCGGATGTCCAAGGGCGACCAAAAGGACACGGAAAGCTCGCGCTCCACCGTGAGTTTCTTGTAGAGTTGGTCGCGCAGGATGGTGACATCACACTGCCAGAACTGGCCGGAGCGCTGAAGGCCGCCACGGGTGTTGTTGCCCATTCTGCATCTATCGGACGGTTCCTGCGCAAACTTGGTTACACGTACAAAAAAAGTCACTGGTGGCCACCGAGCGGCTCCGCGCCCATGTGAAGCTGCGTCGTCGGGACTGGTTCCGGTACCGTATTCCGGCAATGCAAGCGCATCCTGAACGGCTCGTCTTCATAGACGAGACGTCAGTAAAAACCAATCTGACCCGACTACGTGGGCGCAGTCTATGCGGAAAGCGTCTGGAAATGGACGCACCGTTTGGGGCGTGGGGCACTCAGACGTTCATTGCAGGCCTGACGCAAGATAACCTGATTGCACCATGGGTCATCAAGGGGGCGATGGATGGTGAGGCGTTTGAAGTCTACGTCCGCAATGTCCTTGCCCCGGAACTGCGACCAGGCACTGTCGTCATTTGCGACAACCTTGCCACCCATTACAACAAGGCGGCTGCAGAAGCCTTGCGGGAAGTCGGGTGCTGGTTCCTCTACCTGCCGCCGTACTCACCCGATCTCAACCCCATTGAAATGGCCTTCTCAAAACTCAAAGCCCACCTTCGAAGGATCGGAGCCAGAACATTTGACCAGATGTTCGATGCCCTCGCCAAAATTTGCAATCTCTTCACGCCAGACGAATGCTGGAACTTCTTTTGTGAGGCGGGATACGGATCAAGTTAAAAGCTCGATGCTTTAGCGAAAGCCTATGCCAAGGAAAGCCACACCGATTGCATTTTAGATTTAGGGAAAGTCAAACTTTCCTTAACGGCGACAGGCGCACGGGGGTATAACACCTCCAAACGTTTCCTTATGCTTCCACAGTGCTTCCAGTGTTGTTTTTCGAACGCAAGAAGCCCCGCAAGCGGGGTTCATAACGTGTTGATATGTTTAGTAATTATTGGTTGCGGGAGTCAGATTTGAACTGACGACCTTCAGGTTATGAGCCTGACGAGCTACCGGGCTGCTCCATCCCGCGACGCTTAGGCTTGTTGCCTTAGTTCGCATCCCAGTTTCTGTATTTTCTGGGATTTGAGGGATCGTTTGAGAGATACGTGTTATGTTTCTTACTAGGTTTGGCGGCGACCTACTCTCCCACGTCTTAAGACGCAGTACCATTGGCGCAACAGTGCTTAACTGCCGAGTTCGGGATGGGATCGGGTGTTTCACTTGTGCCATGACCACCAAACCGAGAAAGAAACACAACACACAGTTTTAACTATCAGATTTAGTTTCACTTAAAAAAGTGTAGCTTTTGATTATTCCGCCTGAACCCTTACCAAACTTACGTTCGGGGGTCAGGTTTGTAGAAGTCTATCTTCTACTGGATCAAATCAAGCCTATCGGGCAATTAGTATCAGTCAACTGAGTGCGTTACCGCACTTACATCTCTGACCTATCGACGAGGTGGTCTACCTCGGCCCTCAGGGAGATCTTGTTTTGAAGGGGGCTTCCCGCTTAGATGCCTTCAGCGGTTATCCTGTCCGTTCATAGCTACCCAGCACTGCCATTGGCATGACAACTGGTCCACCAGTGGAACGTTCACCCCGGTCCTCTCGTACTAGGGGCAACTCTTCTCAAATCTCCTACACCCACGGCAGATAGGGACCGAACTGTCTCACGACGTTCTAAACCCAGCTCACGTACCTCTTTAAATGGCGAACAGCCATACCCTTGGGACCTGCTCCAGCCCCAGGATGAGATGAGCCGACATCGAGGTGCCAAACACTGCCGTCGATATGAGCTCTTGGGCAGTATCAGCCTGTTATCCCCGGCGTACCTTTTATCCGTTGAGCGATGGCCCTTCCACTCGGGACCACCGGATCACTATGACCGACTTTCGTCTCTGCTCGACTTGTCAGTCTCGCAGTCAGGCTGGCTTCTGCCATTGCACTCAACGACCGATTTCCGACCGGTCTGAGCCAACCTTCGCGCGCCTCCGTTACTCTTTAGGAGGCGACCGCCCCAGTCAAACTACCCACCATACAGGGTCCCGGATCCAGATAATGGACCGCGGTTAGACATCAAACAGAATTAGGGTGGTATCTCAAGGGAGGCTCCACAAAGACTAGCGTCTCTGCTTCAAAGCCTACCACCTATCCTGCACAAATTGTGTCTAATGCCAGTGTAAAGTTGTAGTGAAGGTGCACGGGGTCTTTCCGTCTAACCGCGGGAAGCCTGCATCTTGACAGGCAATTCAATTTCGCTGAGTCCACATTTGAGACAGCGGGGAAGTCGTTACGCCATTCGTGCAGGTCGGAACTTACCCGACAAGGAATTTCGCTACCTTAGGACCGTTATAGTTACGGCCGCCGTTTACCTGGGCTTCAATTCGGAGCTTGCACTCCTCCTTTTAACCTTCAGGCACCGGGCAGGCGTCAGACCCTATACGTCGTCTTACGACTTCGCAGAGCCCTATGTTTTTAGTAAACAGTCGCCACCCCCTGGTTTGTGCCCCCGACCAAGACTTGCGTCCTAATCGGGCCTCCTTCTCGCGAACTTACGGAGGTATTTTGCCGAGTTCCTTAAATGTGGTTCTCTCAAGCGCCTTGGTATTCTCTACCAGTCCACCTGTGTTGGTTTAGGGTACGATCTTAAAGAGGGGCTATTTCCAGGAACCTCTAAGCAGCTCTTTCAATCCAATAAGGAAGAACTACCTTCGAGATCCGTCACCACCTCACGGCCCAGGAATATTAACCTGGTTCCCATCGACTACGCCTTTCGGCCTCGCCTTAGGGGTCGGCTTACCCTGCTCAGATTAACTTTAAGCAGGAACCCTTGGACTTTCGGCGACAGGGTCTCTCACCCTGTTTGTCGCTACTCATGTCATCATTCTCACTAGTGATCTCTCCACCCGATGGCTCACGCCCGGGCTTCACAGAAAGCTCCTTATCCTCCACTACACCCGAAGGTGCAAAAGAGGATGGGAACTATGTCACACTACGCTCTGCTACCATGCAATAAATGCATCCTAAGCTTCGGCTCATGGCTTGAGCCCCGTTACATCTTCGCCGCAGGACAACTTAATTAGACCAGTGAGCTGTTACGCTATCTTTAAAGGATGGCTGCTTCTAAGCCAACCTCCTGGTTGTTTTGGTCGTCCCACCTGCTTTCCCACTTAGCCATGAATTAGGGGCCTTAGCTGTAGGTCAGGGTTGTTTCCCTTTTCACCATGGGCGTTAGCACCCACAGTGTGTCTGCCGGATATTACTTCTCGGTATTCGGAGTTTGATTAGGATCAGTAAGACGGTGAGTCCCCATTACCCATTCAGTGCTCTACCCCCGAGAGTATTCGTCCGACGCTCTACCTAAATAGATTTCGCAGAGAACCAGCTATCTCCGAGTTTGATTGGCCTTTCACCCCTAGGCACAACTCATCCCGACCTTTTTCAACAGGTGTGGGTTCGGTCCTCCAGTGCATGTTACTGCACCTTCAACCTGGTCATGCCTAGATCACTCGGTTTCGGGTCTAATGC